>JANNOR010000258.1:0-8320 GCA_031399265.1 Cyanobacteria bacterium SOY_34_metabat_3
GCGGCTGCCCAAGTCGATCAGATAGAATTCTCCGGTCTCCATTTGCTGTAACATCGCGTGATTGCGGGAAATCCAGCGATCGACCAACACAAAATTATTGTCATCATTCCGCCCTACAGTCCAGCAATTGCTGCCGGAGAGTGGCAAGTAGCGATTGCCGTTTTCTGTACGAAGTACCAAATGCGGATTGGCTTGCAAAGTCACCACAGCCCTAGAAACAACATCAACTCAACCGATTTGAGGTTTTAAACTTTAAATTTTAACTTTACTTTGCGGCTTACAACTGAGATTTTTTGGTAAAAAACCTCAAATCGGCTGTTCTAAAATCTAAAATTGTGACGGTCGATCGTCGATGCACCGAAGCCATACAGGATTGCCAAACTACAATGCGAGCGAAGCGCGAAGGTAGTTATGGCTCGATCATAAGCCAAAGTGTCATATTTTTCACGCCAAAGACATATCTGAGGAGTGTAATTTGCCGCTTCTTGCTCAAAATAGCACTTATTCCGGCTGACGTGCCCAAAAAAAACTGGAAAATGGCTTCCATCCTCAGACCGAGAATTGTTAAACACAAGGTATCTTTAAGATTTGTTGCCAAACTTCCGGTTTTTGAAGAGCTCAACAAATCCTTTTCCTCGCTGCGGCGGTCAATAAATTAAAAACGCGAGAATTTTATGTTATCAAAGAGAATTTTGCCTTGTCTGGATGTCAAAGCTGGCCGCGTGGTCAAAGGTGTCAATTTTGTCAACCTTCTGGATGCTGGCGATCCGGTAGAAATGGCTCAGGTTTAC
The DNA here is from genome assembly GCA_031399265.1 of Cyanobacteria bacterium SOY_34_metabat_3. GTDB lineage: Bacteria > Cyanobacteriota > Cyanobacteriia > Cyanobacteriales > Microcoleaceae > Microcoleus. Next base: position 792 of record JANNOR010000258.1, read on the forward strand.
AATGATGCGGGCGCTGACGAGTTGGTGTTTCTCGATATTACGGCGACTCACGAAGACCGGGACATTATGATTGATGTGGTGTACCGGACGGCCGATCGAGTTTTTATCCCTTTGACGGTAGGCGGCGGCATCCAATCCTTAGACACGATTAAAAGTTTGTTGAGGGCAGGCGCCGATAAAGTAAGTATTAATTCGGCGGCAGTGCGCGATCCGGGTTTGATTGACAAGGCGAGCGATCGATTTGGCAATCAGTGCATTGTAGTGGCGATCGACGCGCGCAAACGGCAAGATGCAGATCATCCCGGTTGGGACGTGTACGTGCGCGGGGGGCGAGAAAACACGGGCAAAGATGCGATCGCCTGGGCCAAGGAAGCCGCACAGCGTGGCGCCGGCGAACTGCTGGTGACAAGCATGGACTCTGACGGCACTCAAGCCGGCTACGACTTGGCATTAACCCGAAGTATCGCCGAAAGTGTCGAAATTCCGGTCATCGCTTCCGGCGGCGCTGGAAACTGCCACCACATCTACGAAGCCGTGACAGAGGGCAAAGCAGAAGCCGCGCTGCTGGCTTCCCTGCTGCATTTTGGCCAGCTAAGTGTCGGAGAAATTAAGACTTATCTGGCCAAATGTCAAGTTCCCGTGCGACAGTAATCTGCATTTTTAAGGGCATGGGGCATAGGGCATACGGCATAGGGCATCGTTTCTTTTTCTGCCCTCTTCCTTGTTCAAAATATTCCCTGAGAAGGATTTCAAGGGATCGCTTTTTCAGATAAAAAGATATTAAGCTTAATTTGAAAAACAGCAACTTCTGCTAAATGCTATTGCTGGTATCAAACTTGAGTTAAAGATTGTGCAGAATTTGAGTTAGCTTCAGCCTGTTAACAATCTCAACGATCAAAAACTGTAAAAACGGAGAATTTTTGTATGTCTTTTATCACCTGTAACTTCCCTGCCAAGCGTTTAGTTCGCACTTTAATAGCTGTTTGTTTTTGTGCTTTGATGTTTGTTTCTAATGCTTTTCCCGCTTTGGCAGTTACCAGCAGCCCCACCAAAGGTCAAGAGCAACTTTTGGGGATTGAGAAACAAGCTCAAGAAGCTGTTCTGAAAAACCCGATGTCTCTGCAAGAAACTCAAGAAAAAGCCAGCAAAGGCCCCAACGAAGTTCAGGGAGACGCTGACATTGAAAAAATGAAAAATCCTTCCAACACAAAGGCTACATCCTTTGAGCAACAAGTCAAAAAGGCTGTTGGCAAAGTCAAAGACTAATTTATTTATCAGTTGAGAGCAGGCAGTTGTCCGCAAGCACTTCTTATTAAATCCCCGAATCTTTGAAAAATTCGGGGATTTGAGTATGAGGATTAAATCGAGTAATAGAGTGGAAAAGATTTGGCTTCTTTCGGTTTTACAAAAACTCTTTGCTGCGGCTGTAACTGCAATAAATCAAACTTTTCTCTAGTCAAATTAGCATTTAGGACTTGACCGTCGTCTAAAGTTAATTCTACTTGAATTTCCCATCCCAAATGAATCAAGCGGCTGATTCTGGCAGGCACTGTTGCACTATTTTCTGTAGTTTCAATTACTACGTCGTGGGGGCGTAAGAATATCTCTGGGTTGGGTGAGTCAAAACCGTTGTCTTGAAACATCCTGGAAGTGCTGGGCAATACATTTACAGGCCCGATAAAACTCATTACGAAAGCACTCGCTGGATGATCGTAAATTTCTGCGGGCGTGCCGACTTGTTCGATTTTACCTTTATTCATGACGGTAATTCGATCGGCAACTTCCATCGCTTCTTCTTGGTCGTGCGTCACAAACACTGTGGTAACGTGTACCTCGTCGTGCAGCCTGCGCAACCAAGCGCGCAAGTCTTTGCGGACTTTGGCATCAAGTGCTCCAAAAGGTTCGTCTAGCAGCAGCACTTTCGGTTCCACAGCCAGGGCTCTAGCGAGAGCCACCCGCTGCCGCTGGCCTCCTGAGAGTTGCGACGGGTATCTATCGCCCAATCCAGCCAATTGCACTAAATTTAACAATTCTTCTACCCGCGATTTGACTTTCGCCGACGCTGTTTTCTGAATTTCCATGCCGAAGGCGATGTTTTTCCGCACTGTCATGTGCTTGAATAGCGCGTAGTGCTGAAACACAAACCCAATTTTGCGGTCTTGGACGCTGGTATTTGTGGCATCTTCGCCTGTTAGCCAGATTTTGCCGGAGTCGGGCATTTCTAAACCGGCAATCAGCCGCAGCAGCGTAGACTTGCCGGAACCGGACGGGCCCAGCAATGCGACTAGGGAACCGGATTCAATCTTCAAGCTGACTCGATCGAGTGCTTGGAAACTGCCAAACTGTTTTGATACGTTTTCGACAACTATGCCCATAAGAAGAAGGAAGAGGGAAGAAGGAAGAAGGAAGAGGGAAGAAGGAAGAAGGAAGAGAGAAGAATCTTAATCTCCGGTTTTGAGGTCGGGTAATAGTAGTTTTATAGCACGATCGCACATCGGTTCGTTAATTCTAGGGTTTTCGCGATCGGTGGATCGGAAAAACTATGGAATTATAGATAAAACTTAGGAGGGGCGAGAGCTCCAAAACAAAACAACACAATTCTTTATCACCAAAGTTACCGTTTGATACTATAATGCAGCAAAAGTTAAAGCGTTTTTTAGATTTCAAGGGCTGAGGGGATAAAAGAAAATGGGAAATGTTGGACGTGTGCCTGTAGGAATTATTGGCGCTTCAGGTTACGGCGGCGTGCAACTTGTGCGACTGCTGGCGGATCACCCGGCGGTCGAAGTAGTGTATTTGGGCGGGGATAGCAGCGCGGGAAAACCTTTTTCCAGCCTTTATCCGCATCTGACTAACTGCATTGACTTGACTGTCGAGGCGATCGACCTAGATAAAATAGCGGCAAAATGTGAAGTTGTATTTCTGTCGCTACCAAACGGTTTAGCTTGCCAAATGGCGCCGACGCTGATCGAAAAAGGCTGCAAAGTCTTGGATTTGTCGGCTGACTACAGATTTGAAAATCTGGAAACTTATAAAGCTTGGTACGGCGGTGAGCGATCGGACTCTGCCTTAGCTGCAACCGCTGTTTACGGTTTGCCAGAATTGTACCGCGATCGAATTAAAAACGCTCAATTAGTAGGCTGTGCCGGTTGCTACGTCACAGCTAGTTTATTAGCTCTGGCCCCCTTGCTCAAACAAGGTCTGATCGTGCCAGAAACCGCAATTATCGACGCCAAATCCGGTGCTTCGGGAGGGGGACGCAAAGCCGAAGTTAATCTCTTGCTGGCTGAAGCAGAGGGTTCTCTGGGCGCTTACGGCGTTGGCCGCCACCGCCACACGCCAGAAATCGAGCAAATTTGCAGCGATTTAGCCGGACAAGATATCAAAGTTCAATTTACTCCTCACTTAATTCCGATGGTGCGCGGAATTTTGGCAACTGTTTACTCAAATCTGCGCGATCCGGGTTTGGTGCGAGAAGATTTAATCACAATTTTTACTGCTTTTTACCGTAATTGTCCTTGGGTAAAAGTGTTGCCGGCTGGGGTTTACCCGCAAACAAAATGGGCTTGCGGCACAAATCTTTGTTTTATCGGTGTGGAAGTCGATCCGCGCACTGACAGGGTAATTGTCATGTCGGCGATCGACAATTTAATTAAAGGTCAAGCCGGACAAGGCATCCAGTGTATGAATCTGATGATGGGTTGGGAAGAAACTTTGGGTTTGCCTAAATTGGCGTTTTATCCTTAATTGGTAATTGGGCATTGGGCATTGGGATTAGTGTCAACTTAAGTTTGAAACCATTGATAAATCTCGTTTATAGCCGAGGCCTGATCCCCCTCGCATCCCCCTTAAGAAGGGGGACTTTGAATGCTTCTTGTTCCCCCCTTAAGAAGGGGGGCTAGGGGGGATCGATCGAGCCTTGGTGGTAAACAGCCATATGTGACTACGTTTGACCTGGTTGTTGATACCAATTCCCGATTACCAATTACCCATTCCCAAATTTTATTTGGGCCCGTAGCCGATCGTTCCAGCATAGATCGCCCGATCGCCCAATTCGTCCTCAATCCGCAACAAACGGTTGTATTTAGCCACCCGTTCGCTGCGACACAGGGAACCTGTCTTGATTTGACCGGCGCGAGTCGCTACGGCTAAATCGGCGATCGTGGTATCCTCAGTTTCACCAGAACGGTGGCTGATGACCGATCGATAGCTGTTGCGTTTCCCAAGGTCGATCGTATCCAAAGTCTCCGTCAAAGAACCGATTTGATTCAGCTTAATCAAAATCGAATTGCTAGCCTTCAAATCAATTCCTTTTTGCAGCCGCGTGCGGTTGGTAACAAACAAATCGTCACCCACCAATTGAACTTTGCTGCCCATTTTCTGAGTCAGCGCCACCCAGCTATCCCAATCGTCTTCGTGCAAACCATCTTCAATCGAAACGATCGGATATTGACCGACTAAACCGTCTAAATAATCGATCAATTCTGTCGGCGAATGAGCAACACCGTCGTAAGTGTACTTCCCATCTTTGTAAAATTCGCTAGCAGCAACATCCAAAGCTAAAGCAATTTGTTCCCCAGGCTTGTAGCCAGCTTTTTCAATTGCCATCATCAACAAATCCAAAGCTTCCTGATTCGATCCTAAATTAGGAGCAAAACCGCCTTCATCGCCAACACCAGTCAGCAAATTTTTGTCTTTCAAGACTTTAGCTAGACTGGCAAATACTTCTGCTCCCCAGCGCAAAGCTTCCTTAAAAGAAGGCGCTCCCACCGGTACAATCATAAACTCTTGAATGTCTACGTTGTTGTCTGCGTGGGAACCGCCGTTGATCACGTTCATCAGGGGCACGGGCAGAACGTTCGCCAACGTGCCGCCCAAGTAGCGGTAAAGGGGGAGTCCTAAAGTCTCGGCCGCCGCCTTTGCTGTGGCTAGGGACACTCCGAGAATGGCATTTGCGCCGAGGTTGGATTTGTTGGGGGAACCGTCCAAGTCAATCATGGTTTGGTCTACCAGCGCTTGGTCGATCGCATCCAAATTAGCCAAAGCAGGCGCAATTTTGTGTTCGACGTTAGCGACGGCTTTCAAGACGCCTTTACCGCCGTAACGTTTTTTGTCCCCGTCGCGGAGTTCGTGGGCTTCAAAGGAGCCTGTGGACGCGCCGCTGGGGACTTGGGCGAGTCCGACAACGCCGTTTGCTAGGTAAACTTCCGCTTCGATGGTGGGGCGGCCGCGGGAGTCGAGGATTTCTCTGGCTTGGATAGATTCGATCGCAGTGTCTTGCATATTAACGATTCCTGACTTAACTCAAGGTTTGATGACAATTAGCACTCAGTAGATTTTGCGAAACTGACTGCTGACGGGTATTAGAGTACGCGATCCCGAGAATTATTGGTGCTATGTTCAAAATATTTGCGGATTTGGGCGATCCTCTTCGTTGGCGCAGCCCCCGTAGGGGCGGGCTTCGCCAACGACGTTATGTCAATAAGCTAGGCTTGTTGCCGGAGAAGTTTACACAAATTTGACAGTAATTTGATTGTTACAACCGCAAATTTACACAGATTTCTTAATTGGAACCTTTGTTAACATCAGAATGTCAAAACACTCAATCAAAGAAGGAGAAACCTAGAATGTTAGAAACAAATTTGGGAGAAATTAGAGCATTAGCCGAAAATTCCGACCCAATTATTGCCGATCCCCCCAACATCAGATTGCTGACTGCGCCGTTAAATCCTGGTAGCGATCCCAACTTTTTTGACCTCACTCCCAATAATGATGTAGTTCAACTAGCAAGTGGAATCCTGCGCAACACTCCCGGTGGTTTGCGTGCTTTAGCTGGGAACGATTTTGTCCGAGGTTCAGGCGCTGCGGAACTGATCAACGGTAACAGCGGCATCGATACTTTAATCGGAGGTTGCGGTAACGATACTATTCGCGGCGGTCAAGATTTTGACATTCTTTACGGAGAATGCGGCAACGATTTACTCAGCGGCGACGCAGGTAATGACGTAGCTTACGGAGGTACGGGAAATGACTTTATGCGCGGCGGTAAAGGGAATGATGCTTTGGTCGGAGACAGCGGCAATGATACTCTAACTGGTGATGCTGGAGTCGATCGACTTTGGGGAAAAGAAGGCGCAGATTTGTTTGTAATTAGAAGAGAATCCGGAGCAACTTCGCGCGAAATTGGTTCGGTTCAACCGCCTCCAACAGGAACTTTTCCCTTGAATGCAGAAGAAGTGCCGGCTGATTTTATTCTCGACTACAACCCGGCTCAAGGTGATGTAATTGGATTGGCGGGAGGTTTGACGCGAAATGATATTGTTTTAACCGAAAGGTTTATGACAATTGGTGATGCCAGAAGTTACGAAAGCAGCGGGCCGATTCCTCCGGGTTCGATTATTACTACTGAGTTTAGATTTTTGAACACTAAGGCGACGGTGATTCGGGAAGCTAGCACCGGCAATATCTTGGGTTTGGTAAAAGATGTTTCGCCGAGTCAAATTCAGTTTACTTCTGTGTCGGATAGTACGATCGCCCTTGGATAGGATTTGTGCGCGGGCAGTCAGAAACCGGGTTTTTGCGACAATATTCGTTACAGTCGTTTACCCCAAAAAAACCCGGTTTCTTGAGTTAGATGCGTACAGAAATCGTCACCTAAGTCCAGCAAACATTAAGATTGCCAAAAATCGGCCACATCATATCCCATTTCGCCGAGCATTTGCCGCAGCAAAGGTAAACTCAAACCAATCACATTGGTGTGACACCCTTCGATTTTTTCCACAAAAAAGCCGCCTTTACCTTCGAGTGCAAAACAGCCGGCACATTGCAGCGGTTCTCCCGTAGCGATGTAAGCCGCAACTTGACGGGAGGTAACTTCCGCAAAATAAACTTTTGTAACTTGACAGCGAATGAGCGATCGATCCATTACCTCATCGAGGTTATCAAATCTGGTATCAATTAAAGCATGACCCGTATAAAGTTCTCCAACTTTACCGCGCATTTTTTGCCACCGCGAGATTGCTTCGTCTGCATCCTTCGGCTTACCGTGAATTTCTCCATCAATGACCAAAATTGAATCGCATCCCAACACCAAACAGGATTTAGGATTGGGAATTTGAGGGTGAGAGTTAGCCAGCAAAAACTGAGCAACAGCATCAGCTTTTCCCTCTGCTAAAACCTGCACTAATTTAGTCGCATCCCTCATTTGTATTTGCCCTTCATCAAAGTCGCTAGGGCAAATTACAGCTTGAATGCCAGCACTTTTCAGCAGATTGCGGCGCGCGGGAGAAGCTGAAGCTAATACAAAAGTTGGAGTTTTCATCTTTTAAGAAGTCAGTTAACAGTTGTTATTGGTTATTAGTTATATCAATTCCGGTTGCACTCTTCATAATATAGAGGAGACGGCAATTGCCGTTTACGAACAAAAAAAATGGTTGGGGAAACGCCCATCCGGCTCCAGTTTTAGGTTAAAAAAAAAAATAGACAGGTAACCGGGTTTTTTTTAATTTTTTTTTAAAAAAACAAATAAC
>JANNOR010000291.1:0-8702 GCA_031399265.1 Cyanobacteria bacterium SOY_34_metabat_3
TGCTGTTTTTCTGATCGACAGCTTCTGATCTAGATGGGCTGCTACTATTTTGGCTCGCAAATCTACTGAATATGCTTTCATTGGTGTATTTTTTTAAATTTATTCTTAATTGTACCTCATAACACCAGGAAGTGCTGTATCGGATCTACTTGGGGTTTGAAGGCAACAAAGGTGATGAACTCTCTGTTGACTGGTAGTGGCATGAAAGTTGCCGTGCTGGATACGGGTATGGATTTATTGCATCCAGACTTTGTAGGTCGATCGATCGTATCGCAGTCTTTCGTACCAGGGGAGGGTGTACAAGATGGGCAGGGTCATGGTACCCACTGCATTGGGACAGCCTGCGGGTTCAAGGATCTCAACGGCCGCAGGTATGGGGTAGCTCACAAATCGACCATTTATGTCGGTAAAGTCTTGAGTAATGCTGGTAGTGGCGCTAGTGCCTGGATTCTGGCTGGGATGGAATGGGCGATCGCCAACGGGTGTCAAGTGATCTCGATGTCTTTAGGAAACACAAATCCCAAACAGTCTATTGCCTACGAAAATGTCGGTCGTCGGGCACTCCAAAATGGGTGTCTGATCGTAGCAGCCGCAGGCAATCACGGGCCCGGAACCGTCGGACAGCCAGCCAATAGCCCGTCGATTATGGCTGTTGCAGCCCTCGATAACTGCGTCCAAGTGCCTGCATTCTCGTCTCCCTCTGGAATATCGACCGGGGCTAAAGTCAATATCGCAGCTCCAGGAGTGAAAGTATACTCATCACTGCCGATGGATAAAGGGCGTTATGCTGCTTACAATGGCACTAGCATGGCTACCCCTCATGTGGCTGGAATCGCTGCGCTGTATGCCGAATCCACGGGTAAACGAGGTGCTCAACTTTGGCAATTGCTAACTTCCCATGCTATGGCACTACCATTACCAAGCGATCGAGTCGGAAGTGGGTTAGTACAAGCTCCTTAAACAGTTGACAGTTGACAGCGAGGTTTTTAGGGTGGGGTATAAATCCCCATCCTAAAAACATTCCGCCCTGAAAGCTGGGGTTTTAAACCCCTGAATTTTGATAATACACAATACCCAGATCCCCGACTTCTTAAAGAAGTCGGGGATCTAAAGCGCTATCGGATTTTAGGTTTAATTAGGTTAACCTAAGCTCAATAGATTTGGTCCAAAGGAGGCTGAAGATGTCTGATGAACAAGTAGAGCGCATCATCGTAACTGTTGACGACCAAAACTTATCGGTAATTCAATCTGTTGTGACGGCCTTACAATCGGCGGGAATGAAAGTGGAGCAGGTGCTAGCTGTTACTGGCATCATTACTGGAGAAGTTTCTCAGTCGAAGCTAGAAGGACTAAGGAGTGTAACGGGTGTTGCTGGTGTTGAGATCGATCGCGAAATGCAGGCAATTTAAACTAATCATTTAGGGGTTAGTAAATCCAATTTTGCTAACCCCAAATACCGAACACCTTCTGGTGTCACATCAAACCGACAAGGCAAAATCTCCACACCTACATCGATCGCCTGTCTGAACAATTGTCCGTAAGTGCGATCGGCAATATCACCAGGAGCAAAACTCGTACAATCTCCACGATTGATAAAATACAGCATTACAGCCCTCGAACCCTGCCGTACAACTTCGATCAATTCCCGCAAATGTTTCTGTCCTCTCTCCGTCACCGTATCTGGAAATAAAGCCAATTTGTCTTTAGCCCAAGTTGTATTTTTAACTTCCAGAAAAATAGAACTTTCCTCACCAGTCAGCCAAAAATCAACTCGACTTTTTTTATCCTTACCATAAACAACTTCCGGTTTAAACTCACTATAATTACCCAACTCGGGAAACAATCGCAATTCCAAAGCTAATTTAATCACTCGATTTGGCAAACCCGTATTAACTCCCACCCACACTGGTTCGGTGTCGCACAGTTTAATCAATTCCCAAGTATAAGCTAACTTACGTTTGGGATTGTCGCTGCGAGATACCAGCACGGGATTTCCCGGAATCAAAACACCAGTCATCGGCCCGGTATTCGCACAGTGCGCGGTGATTATTTCGCCCGTAGTTAGTTCTATTTCGGCGAAAAATCGCTTGTACCGTTTGATTAAAATGCCTGGTAATAAAGGCGGATATTTGTAAATTAAGTCATTCATGGGGATGGGGCATGGGGAATTGGGCATGGGGCATTGGTAAATAGACATAATTGCTGTAGGAGCGGGTTCACCAACAATACCTGCCAATAATTGACAATCTCAAAAACCCGCCCCCACCCAACTATTTATCTTCTTTTCTCAACTGATTTATCTCATCATTCAAAGGCTGATTTTGCTTGCCTTTCATCAACTGTTTCATTTGCGCCTTAAAAGCTGCTACCAATTCGGGGCTAGCTTGAGTTTTTTGCCAAGAATCGCGGGCATTTAGCCGATCGCACCAAGCCTGCAATTTGGGATACTCGTCCAAAGCTACGCCCAACTCGGGCAGCCACGGCACGGAAACCCCGGCTACAACATCCGCTAAAGTAATTCGATCGCCCTTGCCAAAAAAACTGTTCTCGCCCAACAAACCCTCAAAAAACCGCAGTACAGTAGCTACTTGTTGCCGTGCCTTCTCCAACTTTTCAGGGTCGGCCTCACCGCCGAAAGTCTGGCGCACCAAAGGACTCATCGCCGGTGTTAACTCGTTTACTGTGACCATTTCTACCATACGGGCGATCGTCCTTGCTGGCGCATCCTCCGGTAGCAGTGCGGGCGCGGGATACTTAGCTTCCAGATAATCAAGAATTGCTAAAGTTTCTATGACATGAAAATCGCCATCTGCTAAAACCGGGACGTGGTGAAAAGGACTAATTGCCAAAAAATCCGGTTGAAACTGATCGCCGTTTAATTTCAGCGACACTAACTCAAACGGAATCTCTTTTTCGAGTAAGGCGATCCAGACGCGGCGAGAGTTAGTAGAAAGGGGATTGTGATAAAGTTTCAGCACAGTCATCTGATTTTAAATTTTAGATTGAGGCATCATAGCACGAAAGGACGGTTTGCAGTAAGGACTTTAGCCCTGCATTCTTTGTTTCATATCCTTTGCTGCTAAAGCATAACCACCATCAGCACCGTCTATAAAATGCACTTGCTGGCCGTTGCGTTCAAACACCAAACAAGTCATCAACGCCCTGTCAGCAACGTGCAAACCGTAAACCAGCTTGCCTTCTCGGTAATTCTGTTCCAAGTACCCTGTCAAGTTTTTTCGCTGCGACCCATTACCCGAAATTACCATTCTCAACATATCATCAAATTTGCGGTAATCGGTAGCTGCGATCGTAATATCTTTATAAACTCCCCAATCTAAATCTTCTGTCTTAACTTTCAAATTCATTAGCAGCGAACCAAGCGCCGTCTCTAACTGTATTTTTGATAAATATACCTGGCGGTCTAACCAACTACAACCGCTCGCTCTAACTAGAGTTTCTTTAATCAAATTTGCGCTATTTAATGTCAATTTAAGATTTTGGCGATCGATCGGATTTAAATAATCCTCCTTGCCGTAAATGTATTCGATTATTTTTAAAACTTTTCTATAAATTAGATGGCTCTCATGACCAAAATCTTCTCGCACCATTACCAGCAGCGTGACTATTTCCCCGTACTTGCTGGGAATATCCTGCCACCGACACTCCAATCCCGAAAAATCGGCTGTTGCAGCAATGCCATTATTTTTAATAGTATAAATATTGCCAGCAACCGGGTCTTTAATCAGTTCAGTAGCGCGAGTTAAGCCGCCGCCGATAAAAACAGCTTGGCTGTAATTTTCCGAAACTTTAAACTTAGCTATTTTAACCGGAAAATCAGCTGCAACCACAACTTTTACCGGGACAGCCCCAACTCGCAAATCCATGTCAAATTCAGTCTTAGCCATTTGTTGAGTCGCCACCAAAGCAATCTTAGCAGCGGGTAAAAGCGATCGCCCAATTAGCAAAGAAGCGCCATCGCCACCAAACACAAACGGAATTTCAATTTTGCCGACTACATTCAAAACAGCAACGATCGAACAAGCCCCCAATAAGTTAACTTCTTTGTAGCGTCCAGCTTCAATCGCTTTTGTAGAACCGCGAATATCTGTAACAAGAATGTACCAGTCATCCGGCACATCAACAAAATTTTCGGGTTCAGTAATATCGCGAAAATTATCAAGTAAAGGTAATTGGGAATAGAAATTTTCAGAATTCATGCTATGATTTTCCCGATTCGCTATTAGAATAAGTGAAGCCTTTTAGCACTAGCGTTTGTAACTATTTGTGTCAGAATTACAGAAGCCCTCTCGTTCCCTAGCAGGGATTGCCGGCATTGTCGCAGTCGCCACTCTGATTAGCAAAGTCTTCGGGTTGGTGCGCCAAATTGCGATCGCCGCAGCCTTTGGAGTCGGTGTCGCCGTCGATGCCTACAACTACGCCTACGTCATCCCCGGTTTCTTATTTATTTTGCTCGGAGGCATTAACGGGCCATTTCACAGCGCCATAGTCAGCGTTTTAGCCCGCCGCGACAAAAAAGAAGCAGCACCCTTAGTCGAGACTATTACCACCTTAGTTGGCGGCTTGTTGCTATTGGTGACAGTGGCTTTAATTATTTTCGCAGATCCGCTGATCGATTTGGTAGCACCGGGATTAAATAGAACACCGGAAGGTTTACAAATCAAAGCAATTGCTGTCCAACAATTTCGGATTATGGCACCGATGGCATTGCTTTCCGGCTTGATCGGCATTGGTTTCGGCACTCTCAACGCCGCCGATATGTATTGGCTTCCTTCCATCAGCCCTTTATTTTCTAGCGTTGCACTTGTCGGCGGTTTGGGAGTTTTGGCACTGCAACTCGGAGACAAAATAACTCAGCCAGAATACGCACTAATTGGCGGCTTAGTATTAGCTTGGGGAACTTTAGCCGGAGCAGTTTTGCAGTGGTTGGTGCAACTGACGGCGCAGTGGCGCGCCGGCTTGGGAAAATTGCGCCTGCGGTTTAATTTTAAACGCCCGGGAGTGCAAGAAGTAGTTAAGGTAATGCTGCCTGCTACTTTATCATCAGGAATGCTGCAAATAAATGTCTACACAGATTTGTTTTTCGCATCCTACATCCCTCAAGCTGCATCTGCGATGGGTTATGCGGGCTTGTTAATTATGACACCTTTAGGCATCATTTCTAATGTAATTTTAGTGCCATTTCTACCAATATTTTCTCGCCTCACAGAACCAAAAGACTGGCCGGAATTAAAAGATAGAATTCGTCAAGCTTTAATTTTAACTGCCCTGACAATGATGCCATTGAGCGCTTTAATGGTGACACTGGCTACACCCATCGTGCGCGTTGTTTACGAACGTTATGCTTTTAATCAATCCGCTTCGCAGTTTGTCGCCCCCCTATTGATGGCTTACAGTATTGGAATGTTTGTTTATCTAGGCCGCGACGTTTTGGTGAGGGTATTTTATGCTTTGGGAGATGGAGAAACGCCTTTTCGTGTCAGTATTATCAATATCTTTTTGAACGGACTCCTGGATTATTTATTAGTTGGAGCTTTTGGTGCACCCGGATTAGTTTTGGCGACGGTGGGAGTGAATCTTATTTCGATGATTATGTTTTTGTACTTATTAGATAAAAAGCTGGGTGGCTTGCCTTGGGGCGAGTGGAGTTTGCCCTTTCTGGGGTTAGCTTGTGGCAGTTCTCTAACTGCTTTCGTGTCCTTGGCTACTCTGCAAGGCTGTCAAAGAGTTTTGGGTACTGAAGGTTTGTTAATTCAATTAGTGCAGTTGACTGTGGCAAGTTTAGTAGGGTTGGGAGTTTTTGCCATTTTTGTGAATCAGATGAAGTTGCCGGAAGTTGATATGTTTGTCGATCGCATTCGCGGCCGTTTTGGCAAGTAAATCGTTGAAGCTAAGACTGGGATTACCACGATTAATTGTAGGGACACGGCACTGCCGTATCCTGATTTCGGGTAATATTAATTCCCATGCAACCGGAATTGATATAAATCGTTGAAGCTAAGACCAGAATCTGAGGTGAGAAGTCTCGATATACAGACAAGACTTCGCGATTTGCGAGGTTTACAAAGCTAGTAACCCAACATTTCGTGAATGTTGCCGTAGTTGTTAACGCTATACTCTATTTGCAGCATCAAACGCGGTTTCTCCGTCGGCCGACTTCCTTTATGAAAGCAAACAGGATTCTCTACAAAGCCAAAACCAGCTTTGCCACAGACATTCACCACATTTTGGACACCGTAATATTCAACAATCTTTTCGTCGTCGATGTCTGCACAGCGCGTGCTCACAAGCTGGTGGAGAAACTTTTTGCCCTTGTGAGTTCCGCGAATGTAACTGTGCGCGCCGCTAGATAAATCAACATCGGTTAGGTAGAAGAAAAATTTTATGAACCGATAGTCGTCTAAGTCGTAGTGAAATACTTGAGCTGCTCGACGCTGCTCGACATGGCTTCCTCCAACGGGAAAACTCCACGATATTTCACTTCCCATGTGTACTGCTTCGGCACCTAGAAATTTAGCTGCAATCGCTCGAATGCCGGGATCTTCGATCAATTTTTTGACGGTTGAAGACAGTTTTGTGTTGTTCATGTAGCTGCAAACGCGGGCATCTTTCGGTAAGTCTACACCGACTGTTTCTGTTCCTTTGCACCGACAGGGACGGTTCAAGTCTCTGTTAATGTAACCAACTGTAGAACTGGCAAAATTCAACAGTTCAAGAACTACATCTTCAGGTAGCTGGAGACCCTGATAGCAACTGTCTGTTTCGATGGTTTCTGCGATCGCCTCTACATCCAATTTCCCCAAAATTGAAGTTTCTTCAGGGTGAATTCCATCAGATTTAGTTGGACGCTTCAATAAGATTGTTGCCCAGTCGCGTACAATCTCGAAACGGGCCAATTTTTTCATCACGAACACTCGCGGGTCTTGAATCAGACCTTGATAGCTTTTAAGGCAATAGTTGGCAAGCTTATACCAAATTTTTGCTGGATATTGAATCAGGGTTGTATTCATCGGTTGTACTGTATTGTTTACAACATTTGTTCTTGTAGCTTGCACCTTTGACGGTTGAAGGTTTTCTTGTTTGCAAGAACATTAATACAAATCTGAAGCTTTACAAACGCTACTACCGTAGCACAATTATTGTGTCTGTCAATCCCAAGCTCATCTGTTAGTCGCTATTTATTTTGATTTTTTGGCATAATAAATTTGTTCATTGAGTATAGTTACAGATAATTCTTTTCTGCGATTACTTGCTCATAGAAGCAGAGTTTAATGTGTTGCTTTTATTTTAAGAATTTCTGAAATGACGATGATCCCCATTTATATCAATTCCGGTTCCATCGGAATTAAGATTACGCGAAATCAGGAGAGGGTAATACCGTTTACCAGAGATTAATCGCGGTAGCGAAACGGCAGAAATCAGGACACGAAGGTTTGCAACTGTGGCGATCGCTCAAAGTAGCGATACAATTAAATAACGTACTAATAAACAGGATTTGATTATTTTTATCGACAGCGATATCGTGAATGTCGATATCTCCTGTGGTGTGGGCGATGCGAGGGATGTAAAGGCGATCGTAACCTTGATGTTGTCCACCCGCAGCCAGCACGTTGTCTAATTGCCAGAGTTGATATTTTGAGCTGAGATAAAGGCGTTCCGGTGTGGAGAAAAGTCCCATTGCGCGATCGAAGATTCGCCAAAAAGCCGATATTCTGTTGGTTTCTGGCGCAGCACCGATTAACATCAACCTGCTCGTTTGATAGGTAGTACAAGCGAGGCTAATTTGTTGTTCGGTTAACCAGGATGGCAAATCCCGATCGCCAAAAATCTCGTGTTCGTGAACTGTATTGAAATTTGTGCGATCGTTATTCATAAAATCTGTAAAATCTGGATATTATATATCAAAATGTAGGGGCGGGTTCACCAACCATAATTGCCTAAAACCCACAATCTCATAAACCCGCCCCAGTCTAACGACAAATCACAATCTACTCACAGTAACAATGGCTCAATTTTGATTTGCACCTCCTCAATCACATCTTCAGATACAGACTCAACGAATTTAACACCGCGAGCTTTCCAGTCTAAACACTTGATTTGATCCGCAAGAATTACTCCCTGAACTTTCAATCCAGTCGGTAGGGTAACTTCAAAAGGATACCCTTTTTGTTGCTTTGTAATCGGCATAAATAAAGCTAAAGAGCTTTTCTCATTGTAAGCACGAGGGGACAGCACAAAAGCAGGTCTAAGTCCTTTTTGCTCGTGTCCCTTAGTCGGGTCAAAGTCTAAATAAACGATATCACCTCGACTCGGAATGTAGGGATTCGATCGCGTCACCAAACTTCATTCCCCACAGCAACTCCACTATCAATCTCGGTATGAAGATTCTCTGGGGTAATCGCCTCTACCAACTCATCAAGCGAATACCGCCGGCGAGCGATCGGCTCGATCGTCAATTTACCATCTATCAACACAAGCTGCACTTGGGAACCTTCAGCTAAGTTAATCTCTCTAGCTAAATGCTGTGGAATCCTAATAGCAAGACTGTTTCCCCATTTGGCGATCGTCCCAACCATAGTCTCATCCTCTAGTTAGTGATATCACTCTCAGGATTTCACCCTTTTTCAAGGATGTATATACAGAGTGTCTACAGTATAGCAACTCAGAAAAAGGTTGACAAGTTG
>JANNOR010000308.1:0-20387 GCA_031399265.1 Cyanobacteria bacterium SOY_34_metabat_3
AATGTTAGCTAAATCCGGTGAATTCAAATGGATATTCGCACGGGGGAAAGTGGTAGAACGAAATGAAAATAATGCTCCAGTGAGGATGATCGGTACAATTTCTGATATTGGCGATCGCAAACAAGCCGAAATTGCACTCCAGCAAAGCGAGGAAAAATATCGGTGTTTAACTGAAGCCACCTCCCAAATTATTTGGGATACCAATGCCAACGGCCAAGTCGTCAACGAACAGCCTGGATGGAGTGCATTTACTGGAAAAACCTACGACGAAATTAAAGGATGGGGATGGCTCAATGATATCCATCCAGACGACACAGAACATACTACAAGGATGTGGTCTGATGCAGTTGCCAACCGCAATTTATACCAAATAGAACACCGCTTACGCAGGTACGACGGCGAGTACAGGTACATGAGCGTGCGCGGTTTGCCCGTATTGAACGCCGACGGTAGCATCCGCGAGTGGGTGGGAGTACACGCTGACATTACCCCTGCCAAGCGCGCAGAAGCAGAAATGCGGCAGCAAAAAGAATTTCTCAGCAGCATCTACGACAGTGTGGACTACAGCATTTTCGTACTAGATGTCGGCGCAGATGGAGAGTTTCGCTACGCCGGCTGGAATCGATCGGCAGAGTTACTCGGTAACATCAGCAGCGAGGAAGGGCGCGGCAAAACTCCAGAAGAACTTTTCCCAGCATCTACGGCAGCTTTTTTGCGGGACAAATTAAGAGAATGCCTGCTAAAAGATAGCTCGATTTCCTACGAAGAAACTGTGAGTCTTGAGACTCAAGAAGTGTGCTTTATGACAAGTCTGACTCCGCTGCGAGATGAATTTGGGAAAATTTGCCGCATTGTCGGCAGTGCTGTCGATATTACAGAACGCAAAAAAGCTGAAGCACAATTGCGGGAACAAGAAGAATTTTTAAACAGCATTTACAACGGTGCAAACCAGGTGATTTTCGTAGTAGATGTCGGCGCAGATCGAGAATTTCGCTATGCAGGTTGGAATGCAGCCACCGAAGCATCTACAAGTATTAGCAGCGCCGATGTCAAAGGCAAAACCCCAGAAGAAGTTTTTCCCCCAACTGTAGCAGCAGATTTCCGGCAAAGATACGTCGATTGTCTGGCAGCAGGCAGCTCTATTTCTTACGAAAATAGCGCCGAATTGGCAGGCGCAGAATTGTGGTTTGTCGTGACTTTGACGCCGCTGCGCGATGCCTCGGGCAGCATCTACCGCCTGATTGGCAATTCCACGGATATTACAGAGCGCAAAAAAGCCGAAGCAGCGCTGCAAGAAAGCCAGCGTTTTGTCGAGCGCATTGCGAATGCTACTCCGAATATTCTTTATGTTTACGACGAGGTGGAACAGCGAAATGTCTATGCCAACCGCGAAATCACTTCGATCCTCGGCTATACAGTAGAAGAAGTTCAAGTCTGGGGCAGAAATATGTTGCCCAGCATCATCCATCCCGACGATTTTGCTAAATTTCCCCAATATATTCAGGAATTAGAAAATGCGCCCGACGGCGAGGTAATTGAGTACGAATATCAGGTGCGGAACAAAGATAATTCTTGGCGCTGGTTAGTCAGCCGGGAAATTGTGTTTAGCAGAACAGAATCTGGCAAAATTCAGCAGCGTCTCGGTGCTGCTACTGATGTTACCGATCGCAAATGCGCCGAACAAGCTTTCGCAGAACAATTAAAACTTTCTATATTCATAGCAGATGTGGGAATTTCTCTGACTCAAAATCAAACTTTGCCGACAATTTTGCAAAAGTGCTGCGATGCAGTTGTGCGCCACTTGGATGCTGCGTTTGCTCGGATTTGGACTTTGAACGAAGCTGAAAATATACTGGAACTGCAAGCAAGTGCGGGTATCTATACTCATATTGATGGCGCTCATAGTCGCATTGCTGTAGGGCATTTGAAGATTGGTTTAATTGCAAAAGAGCGCATACCCTACCTCACCAATCAGGTTTTGGAAGATGCTCGGATCGGAGACAAAGAATGGGCGGCGCGGGAGGGAATGGTCGCTTTTGCTGGATATCCGCTGATTGTTGACAATCAGTTGATTGGAGTGATGGCGATGTTTGGTCGCCAGGATTTGAACGAATCAACGCTGATTGCTTTGGCGTCGATTTCGGATGCGATCGCCCTGGGAATCAAGCGCAAACAAACAGAAGAAGCTCTCGCCACACAGCAGCAAACCTTGAGGAGCATTATTGACAATGCTCCGATCTGGGTATGGATGATAGAGGCTAGCGGGCGGATGTTATTAGTCAACAAAATTTTCTGTGAAGATGTGGCGATTCCCGAATCAAGATTTTTGGAGGCATCTCACTATTCCGAAGTTTTGGGAGTAGAAGCATCTGCTAACTGCATGGCATCTGACGTGCAAGCCTGGAGTCAAGATACACCCTCTTATGCTGAGGAAATTCTGCAATTTGCTGATGGTAAAGAACATTATTTGGAGACAATCAAAACTCAGGTAAAAGATGCTTTTGGGAATGCGATCGGCTTGATAGGCTTGGGTTTGGATGTGACGCAGGAAAGAGAATCTCAAAGAAAATTGCAAGACTCGGAAGCGAGATTCCGCAAATTAGCTGAACAGGAAGCGCTGCTGAACCAACTAGCGAGCAATATCCGCGCTTCTCTCGATTTGGATACTATTTTGGCAACAACTGTACACCAGATTCACGAGTTGCTGCAACTCGATCGCTGTCTGTTTATTTGGTATCAGCCAGAGGCTTCGCCGCCTGTTTGGAATGTAAAATATGAGGCAAAAAATCCTGATTTTTCCTCGATGTTAGGTTTATATCCTACCGATGCGACTGGTTCTCACGCTGCACGGATTGCCAATTTGCAAATAATTCGGATCGATGATTTTGATACTGTTACCGATCGCGTAGAACGGGATTTTTTCATCTCTACAGGATTCCATTCTCTGCTGGACATTCCCCTGCAAACACAGTCGGGTAAAATTGGCCTGATTGCTTGCGCTACTTGTGGCGCAGTGCGGCACTGGAGTGACGAGGAAGTGGAACTGTTAATGGCGGTAGGAACTCAATTGGCGATCGCCATTAATCAAGCCGAACTCTACGAAAAATCTCGCCTCGCAACCGCAGAGGCGACCTCAGCAGCAATGCAGCAAAAATTGCTCAACCAGCTAGGCAGTCAAATCCGTGCTTCTCTCGATTTGGATACTATTTTAGCAACAACCGTACACCAAATTCGCGACTTGCTGCAACTCGATCGCTGTCTGTTCATCTGGTATTTACCCGACGCTTCACCGCCTGCTTGGAATGTCGTACACGAAGCAAAAAATGATGATTTGTTTTCACTTATAGGTTATTATCCTGCTGATATAACTGGTACGCTGCCGCAAAAAATTGCAAATTTGGAAGTCTATCAAATAGATGATGTTGCAACTCTAAGCGATGAATTAGAACGGGAATTTTTTTTGCAGTTGGGTTACAAGTCTCTGTTGGATTTGCCGATTAAAAGTGCTGGGGGTTTAACTGGTGTTGTGGGTTGCATTTCTTGCAGCGAAGTGCGCAGGTGGACAAAAGACGAAGTGGAGTTGATCGGGGCAATTGGCGATCAATTGGCGATCGCCATCAGTCAATCCGAACTCTACACGCAAAGCGTCGATTCAGTTCGGATAGCGCAAGAACAAGCTAAGCAGTTAGAAGTGGCTCTTTCGGAACTTCAGCAAGCGCAAACTCAGCTCGTTCAAGCCGAAAAAATGTCTAGTCTAGGTCAAATGGTAGCAGGAATTGCCCACGAAATCAATAACCCAGTCAGCTTTATTTTCGGCAATCTTACCTACACGGAAGAATACACAGCAAGTATCATGAAACTGCTGCAAATGTATCGCGATGAATACCCAGAACCGCCGCCCGCGATTCGGGACGAAATCGATGCTTTAGAACTAGATTTTTTACTAGATGACTTGCCGAAAATGCTGTCTTCAATGCAGGTGGGAGCCACTCGGATTCGGGATATCGTGCGGAGTTTGCGGAATTTCTCTCGCCTCGATGAATCCGACATGAAAAATGTTAATATTCACGAAGGCATTGACAGCACGTTGATGATTTTGGAACACCGACTCAAAGCTCAGTCCGTTAGCGCAGCGGGTACGGACTACCAACGCCCTGCAATTCAAGTCGTGAAAGAATACGGAGAATTGCCGCTGGTGGAATGCTACGCCGGACTGTTAAATCAGGTGTTTATGAATATTATCGCTAACGCGATCGATGTTTTACAAGAACCGCTCCAAAATCCGGGCACGATCCGCATTCGCACAGAAGTAGAAGGTAGTTTCGCTGCGATTAGAATTGCTGATAACGGTGCGGGGATTACCGATAAAGTCAAGCAGCGGATATTTAACCCGTTCTTTACCACAAAGCCGATCGGTTCTGGTACTGGGATGGGTTTGGCGATTTCCCATTCAATTATTGTCGAAAAACACAAAGGTGAAATCAAGTGTTTGTCGGAAGTGGGGAAAGGCACTGAATTTATCCTCAAAGTTCCGATTCAAAGAAGAGAAAATTAAATAGGTTTGCAGTGAGGAATGCAAGTCGGATGAATTTGATATGATATTAACATTCTCAAATTTCAAATCTCAAATGGCATTACCTCCTGGCAGTTTCGGTTTACCCCTAATTGGCGATACACTCAATTTTTTGCGAGATTCCCAATTCGCCAAAAAACGCCACCAGCAGTACGGGCCAATTTTCAAAACCAGCATCCTCGGACAGCCGACAGTTTTTGTGTCCGGCCAGGAGGCGAATTTGTTTGTTTTAAGCAATGAAAACCAGTATTTTGTTGTGAGTTGGCCTCCGAGCACGAAAGCGCTTTTAGGGCCGCTTTCCTTGGCGCTGCAAACTGGCTCCGAACACCAAAGTCGGCGCAAGTTGCTATATCAAGCATTTCAACCGCGAGCTCTTGCTGGTTACATCGACGCGATGGAAAATATCACTCAGCGCTATTTGGAAAAGTGGGCAACAATGGAGACGCTGACTTGGTATCCCGAACTGAGAAATTATACTTTTGATGTGGCTGCTAAGTTGTTGGTTGGGATAGATCGCGGTTCAGAAACAGCGATGGGACATTATTTTGAAACTTGGTGCAATGGTTTGTTTTCGATTCCTTTAGATTTGCCTTGGACGAACTTTGGCAAGGCGAAAAAGTGCCGAGATTTGCTGCTGTCAGAACTGGAAAAGATTATTCGCGATCGCCAGCAAGGAACGCCAGGCGACAGTGATGCTTTGAGTTTGCTGATTTCGGCGATCGACGATGACGGAAACTGTTTGAGTTTGGAGGAGTTGAAAGACCAAGTGCTGCTGCTGCTGTTTGCGGGACACGAAACTCTAACTTCGGCGATCGCCTCTTTTTGCCTTCTCCTCGCTCAAAATCCCGATGTGATGGCAAAAGTCCGCGCCGAACAGCAGCAGTTCCCAGCCACGGAACCGCTAACATTGGAACAGCTCAAACAAATGACTTATTTAGAGCAGGTTATGCGAGAAGTGCTGCGGTTGGTGCCGCCGGTAGGTGGTGGTTTTCGGCAGGTAATTAAGGCGTGCTCGTTCGGCGGATATGAAATTCCCAAGGGCTGGAGCGTGCTTTACGAAATCAATCAGACGCATCAGGATAGCGCCGTTTATCCCGAACCAGATCGCTTCGATCCCGATCGATTTAACCAAGAGCGATCGACAAATGCTAAACCTTTTAGTTACGTCCCCTTCGGCGGCGGTTTGCGCGAATGTTTGGGGAAAGAATTCGCGCGGTTGGAGATGAAGTTATTTGCGGCAAAGATTGTTCGGGAGTACGACTGGGATCTGTTACCGGATCAAGATTTGAATTTAATCCGAGTCCCGACTCCGCATCCGCGCGACGGTTTGCGAGTGAATTTTCGGCGGCTAAAAATTGCAAGTAACGGAGGACACGGCAATGCCGTTTCCCTACCCTAAAATAATTGTAGTATTCGTAGGGTGCGTCAGTGTGCGATGTTTCAATCATCACTAAAAATCTCATAACTGACGCACCATTGATTCGGTGGTGCGTCAGTTATGAGATTGTAAGCTTATAGCGTCTCCCTAGCTGACGCACCCTACTTCACTATTACGGGTTGATTGAATCGGGCCCCAAATACTTGGTTAGATAAGGCGAAAACACTTCATAAATCAGCGTTAGCGGCTTCCCGCGATGCCAAAATAAATAATGGCGCCCCCAAAAAGGGCCCGATTCTTGAAAAGCTGACTCCAAAGCTACCGAATCACCGCAATAAATCCCTTGCACGTCCCGATACAATTCTGTCCGCAGCCGCGCTAAACTTGCCCAAATTGGCAAAGATTTATTTTGTAAATATTCATCTACGTGACTCGCTTCCCACCAAGAAGTCGCGTAGGCGAGGCGCTGTCCCGAAGCCGTCCGCAGCCACACTTGGCGGCGCAGGCGCGGCCCGGGAACCGCGATAATTTGCTCTGGTGCGCCGTCTGCGTCTTCACCAACTAAGGACATATCGATTACGTCTACTTCTGTGGGTTCCCCAGTCAGCAGTTGCAGGTGACGGGTGGGGGAACCGTCCCCCAAAAGCAGTATTTGCCATGCCGGTGCTAGCTTGCTGTGGGGTAAACCCTTCTGTACTGCGTCTTCGGCTCCTTGCCACAGGGGGTTGAGAGCGTGCCAAGTTTGGCTGTTTTTGGGTGTGAATGTTGCAGTCAAGGGTCTTTACAAAACTTAATTTTCTCCCGATCGTAACGCTTATTCGATTTTGGATTCAAGAATTGCAACCGTTAAGAGACTGCGGCTAAGCCCGATCGAATTTCCGTATCCGTATACTGAGGCGTCCAGCCGTTTGTGGTGGTGAAGTAGCGCACGGCTTTGATTCTCCGGGCTGCTGTCAAATAAAACCAGTGTTCTGTATTCGCCGGTACGTTGATAAATTCTTCCGGCTGTACAGTCACTTCTACCTGGCTGCCGTCGGGACGCACGAAGCCAAAAATGCCCTCTCCTGCTACGATATAGCGCACTTCATCGTCAGCGTGGATGTGGCACTTGTTAAATTTGGAGAGCAGGGCGTCGAGGTTGGGAATGTCTGGGTGCAGTACAATTAAGTCGCGCGACTGATAGCCTGCGGTTTCCGACAACTGTTGAAAGTAGCCGTCGAGGGCTTGCAAGACTTGCTCTTTTTGATTGTCGTCAAGAGCATCTTTAGCTAACAAATTTTGAATTTCAGCGGTGTCAGCCACTGGCCAGCGGTTGAGTTGAATGTTTAAGGGAGAGAGCTCGCGCGCAATGTCGCTTAGTTGAGTGTAGGTTGTACCGTTTTCGAGTTGCAGGATAGCCATTTTTATACGTTTTTTTTGGGTGAGGCGATAAACAGACAGGGTGAAGGACGCTTTGTCGATCGCGCCTGTATTCAGAAACACAATTTTAACGTTTATTTGAACAGGCAGGATGCCTGTTCCACAATTTGAGCAGGCAAGATGCCTGTTCAACAAGAGATAATATTGATAAGTGAGGCCCCAGGTAGCAACCGCCGCGATCGCCCGCACTGATATCTTAAATGTAACTTTTGCAACAACTATGCCTACTTATACGGGAATTTCTAGCGAAGCTTTTCAGCATCCGCTCGATCGGCAAGCCGAAGCAGCATTGCGCAGCGTGCCTGGATTTGACTTAATTGCCAGCAAATTTGTAGAATTTGTCTACGAACGACCGCAATTTGTTTACCTCATGGGAAATAGCATTCAAGTCGGGCCGCGCCAATATGCCAGCATCTATCACATTTTTAGAGAGTGCGTCCAGGCTTTAGATGTGTTTCCAGAACCGGGTTTGTTCGTGTCTCAAAATCCCTCGGTTAACAGCTATGCTTTGGGGAAAAATCAGCCCTATGTAGTGTTAAACACTGGTCTTTTAGATTTGTTGGATGAGGCAGAAATCAGAGTGGTGCTGGCTCACGAGTTGGGACACATTAAATGCGGCCATCCAACTTTAAATCAAATGGCGATGTGGGCGATGAACCTTGCTTCGACAATCGGCGAGATGACTTTCGGTTTGGGAAATATGGTCGGCAGCGGTTTGATTTACGCTTTTTACGAGTGGCGGCGCAAGGCGGAATTATCCGCAGACAGGGCGGCTTTGTTGGTGACGGATGATTTGAACAGCGTGATGACAACGATGATGAAACTGGCGGGAGTTAGCAGTAAATATGCTAGCGAATGCAGTTTGCAAGAATTTATTCGCCAGTCGGATAACTATCAAGAGCTCGATCGAGATAATCTCAACCAAGTGTATAAATTTTTACTCTACAACGGCGGCCAAGGCGCGATGCTGAGTCACCCTTTTCCCGTAGAGCGCGTGCGGTATTTGCGAGACTGGGCCAGTTCGGAAGAATACCGCCAAATTAAGCTGGGGAACTACAAGCGGGCTGTAGCTGAGGGTGCGGTTGATGTGAAGTCCCAAACGCCGAACAGCGAGACGGAGGATCTGCGCCGTCAGATTGAAGAGTTGCAGCGGGAGATCGATCGGCAAAAATCGCGCTAAAAAATCGTCCTCGTCCCTAGGCTCTGCCTGGGGATGCCGATCCAGAGGCTCTGTCTCTTCTTGGTGCGGATCGGCGAGGCAGAGCCTCTGGATCTAGGTTCCCAGGCAGAGCCTAGGAACCAGTTAACAGATCGAGATTATTCTAGAAATTTACCGGATTTGCCGCAGGAAAGAAAGTAGAAGGAAGGCAGGCAAGTTAGAGACTTACTCGCAACCAGCCTCCAATCCAAAAACTGTCATCTCCTTTCTGAAATCGGTTTCCCAGGAAGTGTAGATTAAATCAAGATAAGCTTTTAACTCAACCGGGCTAAGAAAAAAATGATTATTGATAACACAATGAATACTAACAAGCCAACCTCTAATTTTTTCGGCAACGTGGGAAAAGTGGCGATCGCCCTGACAGT
Source organism: Cyanobacteria bacterium SOY_34_metabat_3 (assembly GCA_031399265.1). Taxonomy (GTDB): domain Bacteria; phylum Cyanobacteriota; class Cyanobacteriia; order Cyanobacteriales; family Microcoleaceae; genus Microcoleus. The sequence continues at coordinate 8,955 of JANNOR010000308.1, forward strand.
TTTAGCCGCCGGCATGGCATTCACAAATCCTGCGAGAGACAAATACCTAACTTATGCTTCCGGGACACTGGAAAAGGAACTGGAAACCGTTGTGTGCAAGGATTCTCGCGTGCCTCAAGCTTTGAGCGGCGTTGCAGAGACTTTGATCGGCAGTTGCAAAAATTTGCTGACTTCGCAGCGGAGCACGATCGAAAGCTTGCTCGACAATACAACGCAGCGTCAGAATTTAGGCGTTGTGAGCATTTACACAACTGAACTGGGCAAAAAAAGCTATCAAACGGTTGGAGCTTTTGGGAGTTTCGTTACCCTGCCACCTAGTTCTAAAGATGCTCAAAAGTAGGGTAAAATTAATTCAGATTCTAGAAACCGGGTTTTGGAAAAAGCCCGGTTTTTACTTACGTAATTTTATGTAAGTAAATCTCAATAAATTCGGATACTGACAGCACCTATTTTTAATCAAGCCCGCTATTAGAGACAATATGTTAAATTTTATTAAAAATAAAAAGTTATTGTCTCATTTAACATTAACATTAGCACTATAAAATTTTATGTTTGACAAATAAGCAGATGGCAACGCAATTAATTAAGGGTGGGAGATTTAATATCTCTTCTTCAGCGCCGGATTTAAAAAAAATAGCGATCACCCTCGGCTGGCAGGTGACAGCAGCCGGACAAAGCTACGAGATTGATGTCTCTGCGTTTATGCTAGGTGCTGACGGCAAAGTACCTAACGATAAATATTTGATCTTTTACAATAATCTGCAATCCTTTGACGGTTCTGTACTGCAATCGATTCCTGAAAAAAACAATCCAAGTCAAGAGAATAAGACTATTTACGGCGTTATTTTAGATAAAATCAATCCTGAAATTGCCGAAATAACTTTTGCTGTGACTATTCACGAAGCAGAGAAACTTAAGGCGAATTTTAGCAATATCAAAAATGCTTATATCAAAATTTGCAATTTGGATACGGGCAACGAACTGGTTCGGTATGAATTAAAAGAGGATTTTTCGCGAGAGACTGCTGTAGAATTTGGTCGTTTGTATAGAAAAAATGGAGAGTGGAAATTTCAGGCTGTAGGACAAGGATATCAGACCGGATTGCAGAGTTTTGTTGATAAGTATTGCAGCACAAATAGCAATAATATTGCTTTAAATACTAGCGAGTTGGCAGCGGAGACAGCAGCAGATGATTTGCAGTTGCAGGCTTGGGAATTGGAGGTGGAACCAGCAGCGGAACCGGAACCTCGGCGTCAGACTCGCAGGCTGCAACCAGCACAAACTAACAATCAAGTTAATTCCCGAAGCCGCAAAATACCCGCAGTTGTATTAGCAAGTTTAGGGGTTTTGATACTGGGGACAGGTGCAGGGACGATCGCCTTTGTGCGATCGGGAAATGAAACGCTCAACCAAGCGAAAATACTCGAAGTTGAAACGGCAAAAGCCGCACAAACTACAGATATCACTTTGCTTAGAAGTTTCGACAAACGCCTGAAAGAAACGATCGCCAATTTAGAGAAAATTCCTAACTTCCCCGGCTTTGGGTATCAACAAGCTCAAGCTTCAAAGCTCAAACTGCGCCCGAGTTTGGTTCCTGTAGGGCAAAATTTACAAGCAGCAGAAAATCTAGAAGCCGCTCAAAGATTGGCGCTGGAAGCTGCTACGATCGTGCAAAAGCCGCCTCATCCGATGGAAGTTTGGCATCAGTCGCAAACTAAATTGCAACAGGCGATCGCCCTTTTAGAGGCGATCCGGCAAGGTACACCTGTCTACAATTTAGCTCAAAATAAGTTATCTAATTACCGCGCCAATCGCGCTATTATAAGTCAAAGACTGGCGATCTCTCAAAAAGCTGCAAATCTCAGCAACCAAGGTTCTTTGAAAATTCAGAAGGGAGATGTTCCCGGGGCGATCGCCAGTTTCACTCAGGCTTTAGTTTTGAATCCCAACATACCTCAAGCTTACCTCGGATTGGGAATCGCTACTTCAAAACAGGGAAACAAGCAGCAGGCAATTTACAATTACGATCGAGCGCTGCAATTCAATCCTAACTTGGCAGAAGCTTATTTCGGGAGAGGTCAAGCATACTATGAATTGGGAGACAAGCAAAGGGCGATCGGCGATTACGAACAAGCGATCCGCGTTAATCCAGATTACGGTTTGGCTTATTTGGAACGAGGTGCTATTCGCTGTATGTTGGGAACTAAATCTGAAGCAGTAGCCGACTTTAACCAAGCGATCGAACTATTCTCAAAGCAGGGAGACGGAAATAATCACCAATTAGCAAAAAACTTTATTAATGAGTGTCAAGAACCTAGCGCACAGGCTGTAATCTGCGATTATCGAAGGAACGTAGACTCCTTGGGACGACCCTGTGGCAGTTCTTTTAATGTTCCGGTTATAATTAGAAGAAAATCCGCTAGCAGTCCCTCAAACTCTGACTCTACTGATGTTGAGAGCAATAGCAGCAGTACCAGAACTCGCAGCCGGAGAAGAAGTAAAAGGTAAACGGCTATCGCATTAAGTAAATCAGCGGTAAAATACATAAGTATAGTTTTTCTCAGTTAAACCAATGGCAACGCAATTAACTAAGGGTGAGAGATTTAATATCTCTCAAGAAGCACCGGATTTAAAAAAAATGGCGATCGCCCTCGGTTGGCAGGTGACAGAAGCTGGACAAAGCTACGACATTGATGTTTCTGCATTTATGCTAGGTGCTGACGGCAAAATACCTAACGATCAATATTTTATTTTTTACAATAACCTGCAATCCTTTGACGGTTCGGTACTGCAATCGATTCCTGAAAACCCAACCGGAGATCGAGAACATAAGACTATTTATGGGGTGATTTTAGATAGGGTAAATCCTGAAATTCAGGAAATCACTTTTGTGGTGACTATTCATGAAGCACAAAAAATCAATGCAAATTTCAGTAAAATCAAAAATGCTTTTATCAAAATTTCCAATCTGGATACGGGAAGCCAACTTGTTCGGTATGAATTAAAAGAGAATTTTTCCCTAGAGACTGCTATAGAATTTGGTCGTTTATACAGGAAGAATGGAGAGTGGAGATTTCAGGCGGTAGGACAAGGATATCAGGCAGGATTGCAGAGTTTTGTTGATAAGTATTGCACCTAAAATAGAAAATAATCTCGATCCAATTACTAATTTTTTACTATAGATGACAAAATGTGCTGGTAAGCATTGATGGTTTGTTGGGCGATCGCCTCCCAGTTATAATGCTTTTTGGCATAAGCTTTCCCATTCAAGCCCCGCCGCTGGCGTTCCTCTGGATTCAGAAGTGCTGATTTGATGGAATTGGCGATCGCCCTTACTTCCAGAGGCCCCACCCAACCGGCTTCTGCTTGCTGTATGTCTTCCGCAATATGTATGCGATCGGAAATAGCCACAGCTACACCCGCAGCCATCGCTTCCGCCACAGCAATGCCAAAATTTTCGTAATAGGAAGGCAATACAAATAAGTCGGCATTTGTCAATAGTTCATTTTTGCGATCGCCCGTCACAAAACCTGCGATCGTTGTATATTTAGACAAGCTGGAATTCTGTATCTTTAATTTAATTCGTGTTTCATAATCGGCATCTTGGGGATTTGAACCAGCTAAAATAAACTGAAACTCTATTCCCGATGCCAAAATAATTTCTAATGCTGGAATTAGCAAATCAAGCCCTTTTTTAGGTTCGATCCGCGACATAAATAATACGATCGGCACTTGAAATTCTCGCAATCTCTTAGGAAACAAACTTGCCGTCACACCCAAAGGAATCACCAAATCCTGTTGTGGCACAGGCATCTTGCGTGTGCTATCCAAACCAAATCTTTCTGAGATTTTAGCCTCTTCTTTACTTGTGAAATGAATCGCTGCTGCCCCAGCCAAATTATGGCGTTCTAAAAGTGCCGCATAAATCTGTTTTAAGCGGTATTTTTTCTGCAAGTCGGCGGGGTCAAGCATACCGCATGGACGGATAATATACGGTAAATTGTGCCCTCTAGCAATTGTAGCTGCGAGGGTAGTTACTGGTGAGAAAAGAGCGTGAATGTGAGCTATATCAAATTGCTTGGCATTTGCATTCAACCACTGCAATAACGAGAGCGAAAATTTATATCTGCGGAAGGGAGAACAGCGGAAATAAATAATCTGATAACCGTCTTGTTGTATTGGTTGATTTAGAGGAACATTTAAGGGAAGTTGACCGATATCTCCGTTAGAATCTGTGGTGATAATCGTCACATCAATGTTTTTGGCAGCGAGGGCGGCAGAAAGTCCGAGTACCATTTGACTCGGCCCGCCGTAGACGAGGGAAATAGAGGGGATAATTTGGATAATTCGCATGGCTAGCATCGATAAAACCGGAAGCAATGCTCTATTTATGACAGTACACGCATATTATTAGAATAACTCTTGATAAAACTCCAACAACTGCTCAGCTAAAGCTTGATTTGTATAATTATTCATAACTCGATGATAACCGCGTTTGCCCAAATCGACCACCAACTCCGGCCTCTCCATCAATTGCTGCAAACAATCTCGCAATTTGTCGGCATTTGCTTCGGGGAATACTAACCCCGCATCGCCGATGACATGGGGAATCTCGCCGCAGTCGGAACCGACAACCGGAATTTTACAGGCCATCGCTTCGATTAAAACGTGACCGAATTGTTCTTTCCAACCGACAGCAGTCAAAGTTTTGAATTTATAGCTCGTTTGCGATGGCAATACCAAACAATCCATCAAGTTAATGTAAGCGGGAACCTCTTTATGGGAAACACTTTCTACCCAGATTATTCGGTCGCTGATGCCCCATTCTCTACATTTCTCGGCGAGGTGCGCCTGCAATTTTCCTTGTCCTACTAACAGCCACTTCCAAGAGGATTCTTTCAACCCGGCCAAGGCTTCAGCTAATGTTAGCAGTCCTTTTTCTTCGACAAATCTGCCTACAAATCCTACCACAAAATCGGTCGGTTTAATCCCGAATCTGCGCGATAAATCTGCATTTTTACCAGTACGATAAAATAAGGTTTCATCTACTCCAAGTTGCGGCATTACTTTTACTGCGCCTTGATAGCCTCGCTGGCGCAAAATTTTAGATCCGTCTAAGTTTCCAGCAATAACTCCATCTGTGTGATGAAGATTGCAGTTTTCTAACACAGAAATAGGCCATTTCAATTCATAGGGCAAATTCCACCAGGTAAAAAATAGATTTTTTGCTTGCAGTTTGAGCAATTTGTTTAGTAAAATTAACTGCGCATAGGCTAGAGATTTTGAACCCTGTTCGACTTGGATAATCTGCGGCTTGAATTCATGCAAAACTCTAATTAGATCTGTACCAAATGTTAATAATCCTTGATTGTTTTGGCTATAATTGAATATGGGAACTACTTTAAATGAACCTTCTTGGTAAAATTGCGTTTCTATAAGTTTATTTTGTATGCCTCCGGGTTTCCAACGTCGTGGCACTATCACTGTTACTTCAATATTGGGTTCTAGGTTTGCTAAAATCTTGAATTTTTCTCGATTGATGTCAACAATATAGGTGTGGCTGGCAACGACGATTCTCATTTATTTGGAATGGCATTTGGGATTATTTAGGGTTAATGTTGTCTTGATTGGTGTAAGTTTGTCCGTCATTCCAGAGCGATTTGATGAGTGTCATGAGAGCGCTGAGAAAACCGAGGATATAAAAAGTAAATCTAGTTAGGATTTTAAAGGGCGATCGGCTTTTGTAACAAGGCGGATTTCCCAAAACGTGGCAGTCAAAGAGTTTGGCGAAAAATCGCAGGCTTTCTAAGGCTGTTAAATTTTTGAATCCCATCAGGAAGTGGTTGTGATAAAATGTGATTTGATATTCGATCGATCGCGTGCTGACATCGTGACATCCGCCGCTCTCTTCCCCCAAGTGAACTAAACAGGCATTGGGATCGTACCAAATTTTCATGCCAGTCGATCGCAATCTCAAACAAAAATCCGACTCTTCCCGCACCGCACTCCCTGCAAACCGCTCGTCAAACTTCAACCCGGATTCGGCAAAAACAGAGGAGCGAAACGACATATTGCAGCCTCTAGCCGAGAGCACCTGCTGCGGTTTGACTGTATGCACCAAATCGATAAAATACCACGCAATGCCGGCATCCATCGCTTCAGAGGGCAAATATTCGATCGTCAAATCGCCTCCAGAATCGCCCAATTTCATCCTGTCAAAAACCCTGCCCGCCACACATCCCACATCCGGTTTTTCTAAATAATTGCCAGCGTGAGCGGCCAAAAAACCATCTGGTAATTGTACATCATCATCAATAAATAAAATAATCTCTCCAACTGCGCGCCGCACGGCATAATTTCGAGCAGCCGGCAAACTCGCCCAATCTACCCGAAACCACCGAATTTTGCCCGCTGTTGCCAATTCCTCTAAATAAACTCCAGTTTCCGATTCGTGAGTGCGAGTTTGATCGATTACCAGCACTTCAAAATTCGGGTAATTTTGCCGAATCGCGTCAGCCAATGTCTCTCGCAGGGGTTGCTCGCGGTTGTAGGTAGGTATCACAACAGAAATCATCATTCGCAGTTGCCGCTTTTATTATTTCTCTACACGCCAAAGCCAGACATCGCCTGGTTGATAAATTGGTGTGATTTTATATTTTTGCACTTTTTCTAGTTCAAATTGCAAGAGCTCGGTGCTTCGGTAAATAAATACGTCGCTAAAACCTTCAGGAATTTTGACTTGCTCTGGTTTAACTGCTAGCAAAAGCTGTACTTCTGGCTTTAGCAAATAGCTGAAAGACAGTATTTTCCCTGTGAGGTTATTGCCTCCGTGACTGATGACTAAAGGTTTTTTTGCTTGATTGACAATCGCGGCTACAGCGGGATTGCATTTAGTGCTAGAAGGATATTTGTTCCACCAAAGCTGCGACTGCGAGCTGACTGCACAAGAAACTATTTCACTCGATATTAGCGCGATTAAAGCCAACTGCCACAGCTTTTGTTGTTGTCGATTGGTGGCGGCTGCAATTTTAACGGTAAATAGGTAGGCAACAGCTAGCTGGATTGCTAAAATATAGGGAACTAGATAGCGATCGGCAACGCCTCCGACTGCTATCAATACTATGGCTGTAATTCCGATCTCTGTCAATACAAACAGCCAAACTCGTTTGGGAGTTGACCGGTAGAGCAAGTATGTTGAATGGGCGATCGCGAAAAGCAATAAAACGGCTAGAATCAGTCTGATTAAATTTGTAGCAATATTGCTCGATCCCAATTTGATAATTCCGCCCGCCCAATGCGTGTCGATAAACATTCGGCAGGTGATGAGAATTAAAGGTTTAAGTGAAGACATCCAAGACAGGGAAATGCGGGGCAAGCCTACTGTTGCCTCGATTTTTTGCGAGTTATCAATTAATACTAAAATCCAAGGAGCAAAAATAATTATTGCTGCCGCTGAAGCTAGTAAATAAGCAATTAATGTTTTGCTAATACGCCATTTTTCAGTGATAATTACATAGATGCCGTGGGCAAAGATTACTAAAAAAAATAATAAACTAGAATACAGTCCTAGACTCAGGACGATCGCATAAATGAACCAAACAGCCTTGCTCAACTTAGATGCAGATTTAAATGCGGCGGGAGATTTTTGTAGGGCGTTAGCGCAGCCCTTGGAGAGGATCGCCCGCAGCAGAATTGCATTCGACACCAAGACGAGGACTGCAAACATCATGTACGGCCTTGCTTCTTGCGCGTACAGGACGTGAAAGGGCGAAACAGCGGCGATCGCAACAGCGATCCATCCCGCAGGTGCAGAGCGAAATAACTCCCAGCACAGCCAGTAAATGCTGGGAAAAACTAACAAACTCATCCAAGCTGAAAGACTTCTGACAGTTGCCGGTTGCGGGCCGAACAACTGCGCCCAAAATCTGGCTAATATAAAATACAGCGGCGGTAGTTGAGGCTCTTCTGTCGCTAAACCTTTAACAGTATCCAACCAACTTTTTTCAGGATTTATCTGCTGGTATTTCCGCTGCAAATCTGCGGCACTAATTATTTTGCCTTGAAAATCTTGCTGCACCATTTCCGTCCAGGTGTAGCCAGAAATTCGCAGGGAGGTGATAGATTCGTCGAACGAGTAGACTTTGCAATCGAGGTTTGTAAACCGAAAAAATATCCCCGTTGTTAATATGAGGACAATTAAAATTTTTAACGAAGTTCGACGCACCCGCCCATTTTGAATTGATTTGCTGTTCATAAAATCAGAAATCGGGAAATAAAGAAAGAAGGATTTGGCGCTCTAGTAGAGAGGCAATAAGTGTGAGGGAATAAGAATCAGAAATTGATTTCAATATCCCTTATATTTCTATAGCGGATTTTTGATTATTCCTTCTTCCTTCTTCCTTCTTCCTTCTTCCTTCTTTCTTCAGATAGCTATGTGTTCCTGAACGGCTAAAACTAAATTTTCAGTCCAGTAATTAGCCAATTCGGCGCTGGCAGCTTCTACCATAACTCGGATTAGCGGTTCAGTGCCAGAAGCGCGAACCAAAATCCGTCCCTGTTCTCCCATTGCAGTTTTAGCACGATCGATCGCCTTTTGCATGGCTTCGCACTCGTGCCATTTTAGGCGTTTTTCGCGATCGTCCACCCGCACGTTTCGCAGCAACTGCGGATAAGTTTGGAAACTGTTGCTTACCAATTGTGCCAAAGATTCCCCGGACTCGCGCACCAGCGAAGCCATATGCAAAGCTGTCAGCAAACCATCGCCACTGATACCGAAATGCGGACAAAGAATGTGTCCCGACTGTTCGCCGCCCAACATCGCACCGGTGCGCTGCATTTCAGCATGAACGTGCTGATCTCCCACGTTCGTTCGAGTTAGTTTTCCCCCCAATTCTTCCCAAGCTCGCTCGAAGCCGAGGTTAGCCATTACAGTAGAAATAATTAAATTTGACGGTAACTGTTGGGAGTCGCGCAACTGCCGGCCCCACAGATACAGAATATAATCGCCGTCGATCGATCGACCTTCGTTGTCAACGCCCAAAACTCGATCGGCATCACCGTCAAAGGCAAATCCCAAATCGGCATTGTGTTCCAAAACCGCCGCTTGCAAACTATCGAGATGAGTAGAACCGCAGTTAACATTAATGCGAGATCCATCAGGAGCATTGTGCAAACAGATCACATCCGCCCCCATTTGCTCGAACACCTGCGGTGCTAAACCCGCCGCCGCCCCCCAAGCCAAATCCAAAACTATCCGCATTCCGCGCAAATTCATCTGTTGCAGCGAATCACAGAGCGAAGTGGCATAATCTTTAACCAACTCCGGGCGGTGGTAGTGGTGTCCCCAATCCAAGCTAGCAACCGGAACCTTAGCCCCCCGGATTCCCGCTTCGATTTGTTCCTGCAACTGCTGCGACAGCTTCGAGCCGTTTGAGCCGAAAAACTTAATTCCGTTGTCTTCAGGGGGATTGTGGCTAGCGGAAATCATCACGCCGCCGACAGACTCCGAAACGCTTGCCAGATAAGCAACGCAGGGAGTAGGACACAATCCCAAATTCCACACTTCTAAACCGGCGGCTGTCAAACCCGCTGACAGTGCCATTGCCAGCATATCGCTAGAATTCCTGCTGTCTTGCCCCAAAATAACCGGGCCCTGGTTGGGGGAATTTTGGCGCAAAACTTGCCCCGCCCAGAAGCCCACTTGCAGGGCTAGGGGTGCAGTCAACAATTCTCCAACTTTCCCGCGAATCCCGTCTGTGCCGAAGAGTTTTGTATTTGGCAGGGAAAGGCTATTTCCCACCAGAATCGTATCGCGTTTGGCTGGCTGTACCGAGTTAGCAGCCGGAAACTCGCTGCCGCGATGACGCGAAGGTGTCTGAACCATATTCACTCCTTTAAAAATATTCACACTCACACTTTGCAGTTTATGTTACAACTGAAAGTCTTTATTTTCAGCGTAAACTCCATTTATTTCGCCGATCGCTAGGGCAATTTGCTCTGACAACCTGTGCACAAAGCTTAACTTCCTAGGAAAAATTTGTATTGTACCCAAGGCACAAACTTTTAGTCCCGGACGATCGCACGATCGGTATGATTCGGATCCCACCGGATTCGATTTGACGCTGCTGCGGTTTGAGGCTGTCAGCAACTGCGAGTATAAAAGGTTAATGCTGTATTGCCGTATACTTTCTGGCGGCAAATTTGTAGACCGGAAATCGGTTGTGCCGATCGCTCCGGGCTGTGTTCGATCGCGATTTCGCCGAGGAGTGCTAGCATTTCTTGGCTGGCGATCGCGTTCAACACGGGTTCGTACAAGTCGCTGGCGTAGGGCGGATCGAAATAAATGCGATCGAACTGCTGTGGCGCTAGATCCGCCAATTTCGCCGTCGCGTTTCCCCGCAGTATTTGGAATACTTGAGACTCGTCTGCTACTTTCTCCCAATTTTCACGGATAATTGCACAAGCTTTTGCCGACTGTTCGATGCCGGTGACACTCGCGGCTTGGCGACACAAAGCCTCTGCACCCATCGAACCGCTGCCGGTACAAATGTCAAGCCATCTGCAATCTGCGATCGTCCCTTGCCAAATATTAAACAAAGCTTCTCTGACTCGCGAAGGTGTAGGGCGAGTTGCGAGTCCCGGCAGAGTTTTGATTTGGCGGTTGCCGCAGATTCTCAGACTCATTTAAAATCCCGATTTTACAGTATTTTCTAGTTGATTGCAGTCAGGCATTGGTGTCTGGCTCTGTTTTACACATAGTACAGCATTGCTGACTACCAATGATACTAATACCACTTTAACTGGAAACGACACAGGAGGAGTATTCATAAATTTGTAATTTGTATTTGGTAATTGGGAATTGACAATTGGTAATTCGCTGTACTTCACCTAGGTATAAACCCAGATTTTTGGGCAAATGCAAGGGATTTGATTTACTGCATTACTGCTGGTTTGATATTTTATAAAGTCGCAGTTACAAGAGTGCTGGCGGCGGCGAGAGTTCCGAACAAAGCTAGAGAGATTTTGGAGGAAGAAGTAAATAATTTCATGATTGGTTCCTTGTTTGTTTGCGGTTGTTTGCTTGACTTGTTGATACTTTCGCAGAACCGCAAAAAGATTTCGCCCGCAGAAGCGGGAGTTAAACCAGGAGTTAAGGACGAGTCAAAATATTTTTGTAAAGCTTTGTTTGGAAAGGGTTTCAGGCGTTATAAGATTTAAGCAGCGGAGTTTGTTAACTCCCGCTTCTGGGGAGTCGATCGCAAATTCCGATTTACTCAAGTGCGCGGGCTATACAGCCTATTCCAGGTTTATGAAGTACACGCCTTGAGTTCCCGATTTGGCGTTGCTGAATTTAGGTATGATTCACTCGGCGAGTAAATCCCTGAAATGAGCGAGTAGGGGCAATTCATGAATTGCCCGTACGGGCAATTCATG
>JANNOR010000021.1:0-25299 GCA_031399265.1 Cyanobacteria bacterium SOY_34_metabat_3
GATGAATCAGTCGCTCTACGGTCTTTATCAAGAAGGTCGGATTACTGAAGAACTTTGTGTCGAGAACTCGCCATTCCCGAACGAAATGGCTCAGATGCTGCGAGGTCGAGTCTAAAACAACATCCCAATCAGAGATCGAGAGGGGTGTATCTCAATTTTGTAAGCGCGAAGCATTTCGGCCTAAAATTTGTTAGTGATCATCAAAGATTTATTGCCGAAATGCTTCGCCCCTACGAGTATATTTGCAAAAAGGGGATGTTCCCGATCGAGAGTTAACAGTTAACAGTTAACAGTTAACAGTTAACAGTTAACAGTTAACTTTAATTGGTGTAATTAATTGAAAGTCGATCGCCCGATATTGCCGGAATTTTTCAAAGGCATTGCGCTGTTTACACCAGGGGCAGACTTAATCTACTGCATAGACCCCCGCAAGCAAACTCAGTGGCATTTGCAGTTGTGCGTAGCTCTACAGGAAATACTCGGTTTGTCAGAACCGCCGCATTTTCTGATACCTTGCTACACCGCAACTGTTGACTGCTGGATCGATCCGCGCGATCGACAGTTGCGCGTTGCCGCCGAGGCATACCTCCCGGTACTGCGACATCAAACGCTGCTGAATGCGATTTTTGGGACGGGCGACTTGGTTTGGCAGCCCCGGAGCGAGGAAATGTGCGAACCGATGGCGATCGCCACTTATCGCGAACAATTCCCCGAACTTTGGGAAAATCACGACTTAGTTGTACAGTATCCGATCGAGGTTGGGCGATCGGACTCTCGCAGTTCGATCGAACCTCCCTCGCGATTCCGACAATCTCCGTCGATGTCGCCAACCAAACCAACAGCAATCGCCCCACCGCCGCCAACCCAAGGGTACGTTTTGCGGCTGTTTGTTTCCGGTAGCAACCCCAACACCGAACGCACCCTCGAAACTGTGTACCAATTGTTAGAGCAATGCCTCGATCGCCCCTACACATTGAAAGTAATCGATGTCTTGAAACATCCCGAACAAGCTGAGGCAGATCAGATTTCAGCAACTCCTACTTTAATTAAAATCTGGCCGAAACCCGTGCGGCGAATTGTCGGCGAATTGAACGATGCCGAAAAAATAGTGCGGCTGCTGAGCAATTCAGAATTTTAGATTTTAGCCATAATTTAATACTGCCGATTAGCAAAAAAGTCGATCGCTTCATATCAAATCCGGTGGCATCGTAATTAATATTACCCACAGTCAGGACACAGCAGTGCTGTGTCCCTACAATTAATCCGGCTACAGTTACATATCTGGCGAGCGCAATCAATTATTTGGCAGTAGGGAAACGGCATTGCCGTATCCTCCCTTGCTGACAGTGCAACCGGAATTGATATCAATCGGGAATGCAAACATCAGGAGCGCACAAACCTGCGAAATCCAAAGTTGTGACTGTCAGCGTATCCAACTCAATTCGCCGAATCGCATGATTGTTCGTATCAGCAACAAACAAGTGAGAGCCGATCGCGCTCAAGCCTGAAGGCTCAAAAAATCGAGCATTAAGACCTTTAGCATCAACCAAACCTGCTGTACCATCCCCAATCATGGTTATGCACGTACCGCCCCGGTGGTCGATCCGCTTAATTTTGTGATTGTAAGTATCAGCAACCCAGAGATAATTTTGAGCGTATTCAACACCCAAACAGTGCTGCAACCTGACCTCATCAGCGCGACCATCTTTATCCCCAAAACCGAACAATTCACCGCTACCGCAGACAGTGCGTACCTTCGGGTCTTCATCAATCCCCACAGCGCGAATCGAACTAATTTCGCTGTCAGCAACAAACAACTCCGATCGATCCGTAGACAGGCCGCTGGGCTGAGAAAAAGCCGATTCTGCCAGACTTCCGTCAACACAAGATTCTCTGCCAATACCTGCATAAGTGGCGATCGTACCAGCATCTAACTGCATTTCCCAAATTTGGTGCGAACCCGCCATTGCAATAAAAAGTTTATTGCCAACTTTTTCTAAATCCCAAGGCGAATTCAATTGCGTTTCTAAACCCTTGCCCCTGCGGGGTGCAATTTCCTGACTTTGTTTGCCAGTACCAGCCACAGTTTCCACCCGTTCAGTCGTAAAATCAATCTTTCTGAGAGCATGATTTTCCGTATCAGCAACGTAGAGAATTTGACTTTCTGGATCGAAAGCCATACCTTGGGGTGCGCAAAACTCAGCCTCCGCAAAGCCCCCGTCAGTTAAACCCGGTTTCCCCGTACCGATGACGTGCAGCACCTCACCGTCGATCGTACTGACAACAATCCGATTGTGTCCAGAATCCGCAATAAACAAGCAAGAACCGACCAAGCTTTGGATAACTGAATTAGCAGGCCCCGGCAATACAGTTTCATCTACAGATTCATTATCCTCAGTCATTTCGCCCAAAAGCCCTTCATCAATATCAAGGTCTTTTGCCTCCGTGGCGGCGATCGCAAATGCCAGCACTTTACCAGGAAAAGCCAGCGGTGTTGATACAGGTTTGCGCTGTTTTTCTAAGCTGAAACGAAGTTCTTTAAAGGCGATCGCATTTTTATCTTTATATTCAGCAATTAACTTGCCAACTAACTGATCTAGTGCTTCTCTATTGCCCTCGCCGGAAACAAAACCGACGACATAACTTTCAGGATCGATCACCATTAAAGTCGGCCAAGCGCGAACGGCGTAGCTTTGCCAAACTTTCATCCCGCTATCTACGATTACCGGATGTTCGATATCGTAGCGGAGGATAGCTTGGCGGATGTTTTCTACTTCTTTTTCGTTTTCAAATTTAGCCGAGTGAACGCCGATAACGGTGAGGGAATCTTTATATTTTTGTTCGAGGTATTTTAAGTCTGGGAGGACGTGCAAACAGTTGATGCAGCAGTACGTCCAGAAGTCGAGGAGGACGACGCGTCCTTTCAAGGATGCAATAGATAAAGGCTTCTCGGTGTTCAACCAGGGGTAGTTTCCGGGGAATTCTGGTGCTCTGACGCGAGGCATGGATATCTCCTTGGTGGGGCCTGAATGATTTTTTCTCTTCTTTAATTTAGCGGGAAGTTTGGCAGGATGGGGGAAAGCTGGTTAAATCAGGGCTTTTGGGCATAAGTAAGATGCGAGTGCGACAGGACGGGGGCGAGGGGGGCGATCGAACCTCACCACCCTTATTGCGTATAAATACTCAAAAAATCCCTCTTGACCTAATATCTAAAAAAATTATCCAAGGTCTTGACATTTCAGGATGACAAGCTTAAGCTATATCTAGGAACTTTAGCCAAGGTTGTGAGAAATCACCCAATGTCCAAAACAATCTATGATGTCATCCAGCGTTTTGAGGTAGAAAAAGGCGTACCCCGCCTGATTTCAACCAACATTCAAGTGATTGAAGGTGGCGAAGATTTGATGTCTTTAGCTGCAAATTTACTCAAGAAGCTGGGATTTTATGAGAAGTTTGATGAAAAGCGAACATCTCAATATATAGGGTACAGACTTAAAAACCCGAGGAAAGGAGATAAGCGCTATCAACTTGTTTTAGCTCAGCGCAAAGAGGGTTTATGTATTTCTATTCCCCAAGACAGATTAGAACCATATCTCCTCAAAATTAAGTCTCATGGAGTCATCCAAGAACAAGGGGTTAGAGGTGAAAATCTCAAAGCAAGTTATTGGATATTACCTAGTAAAAAAGAGCAGTTTTTGAATTCCATAAAAGGAGAATATTGGCATCTTTTTGAGGAATTTGAAATAGGAGTTAAGAGGGAAATTCAAGGAGATATTCACCTAAATTCTTACAAAGATGACCACAATTATGCTGTAGATTGGGTAGAAGTTTTTCCCAGCGAGATACTGGATGAATTTCAAGCAGATACTTTAAGCGATGATCCTCAATCTCATCTAATAGTTAATTCCGACAAACTGTTTCCCTACGCATGGCAAGTATCTATCAGTTCAAGTGAAGTTCTAGAAGAGTTCCTTGGTTACTTTGTAAAAATTCTCATGGAGGCACAATAATGTCTGTAAAAGTCAAACCACTTGTCAACTCTTACGAAGCAAGAATGCTGGAGTTTCTTGAGACCTGTGTAGACCACAACTATAAAGTTCATACACAGGTTAGCTTATCCCGAATTTGCGAACAAGTCAGCAGCCTTGACTGCGAACTAAGACAGTTTTTATTTAGCCCCAGTGCTGTGGATGCTCTAATCACAGACTTGAACTACAATCCTTGCTTAGTAGTAGAGTTTCAGTCTCAGTACCACGATCGCCCAGAAGCGAAAGAGCGCGATCGCAAAAAAGCCACTTTACTTGAATTTGCCAAAGTTCCCTTAATTTACTCGCGGGTAAAAGACTGTGGTTTGTTATGTCTCTCCTCTCAACATGAGCAAGAAGTAGTTTGCAATTTATACACTGGACAAAACAGGGAAAATGCCCAAGCGCTAATCACGCAATATTGCCAGTAATCAGTCGCGCCTCAAGTTCAGCTTATAGATTGGTAACAGAGCTTATTCGACTCTTGATTCTTCCCAAATCTACCGGGCGATTGGAAATCGCGGCTACACAGACAAAACCCGCCTGCGCGGGTTCTCAAGAGTCCGCGCAGGCGGACTTTGTTTGTGTAGACGCGGTTTCAACCGCCGTCTTTCTTTTGTTTGTGTAGACGCGGTTTCAACCGCCCAGATTTGTTTGTGTAGGTTTTCCCCTAACAACAACCGCCGCCGTTATAATGCCAAGTCGAATCAGTAATCAACACCTTATCCGGCATCAATCCCCCCAACTTGCCAGCAGTTTTATCGCACACCGCCGCCGGAACTCCCCGCTGCAAAACGTGACCAGCCCCGTCATCAAACAGCTCTTCCATCCCCGCATAAATCGCCGTCTTGCCAGTAAAAATACACGCTCCGTCATCGGGGATAGGCACTTTGAAAGACACCGAATCCAGGCTTTCTAACAGCAAATCCGCATCCAATTTGTAATTGTGTTTGTCCAGCAGTCGGTAAGGACGGCGCGCCCGCACTTCCACTTGCCCAAAACCCACGTCTACAAGGTGTTGAACGTATTCT
This sequence comes from Cyanobacteria bacterium SOY_34_metabat_3, assembly GCA_031399265.1. Lineage (GTDB taxonomy): Bacteria > Cyanobacteriota > Cyanobacteriia > Cyanobacteriales > Microcoleaceae > Microcoleus. Next base: position 5,057 of record JANNOR010000021.1, read on the forward strand.
GCGTATGTCAAAGCACCGGACAAACACAAGGCCCGCAGGCGATCGTCCTCCTTCAAATGTTGCGGAATTGTCCGAGTTGCGATCGGATCGCTCATCAACAACCTGCCCCCTGGCTTCAACACGCGATAAGTCTCTTTTAATGCCTTAGCTAAATCCGCAGGTTCAAAAATGTTAAACAAACAATTTTGAGCGACAACATCTACCGAAGCATCCGGCATCGGCAACGCAAAAGCATCACCTGCTCTAAGTTCGACAAAATTAGCCTCAAACCAATCATTTTCTTGGGCTGCAATTCGCAAATTCCGTGCCGCAGCTTCTCGCATTGCAGCAACCGGATCGACGGCAATTACTGCTCCCTTTTGTCTAGAAAAATAAGCAAATTGCAGTGCTTCTAAACCGCCGCCGACGCCTACATAAAGCACGACTGGATTGCCGACAAGTTCGGCGGCGTGGACTGTTGTACCGCAGCCGTAATTCATTTCTTGCATCTGTTCGGGAATTTTTAATCCTGGTAGTTGCAAGGGGCTGCTTTGGACGCAGCAAAGTCCGATTTGGGGTGTTTCGGCTACGTCGCTATAAAACTTGGCTGCTGTTTCTAGGTAGGTCATTTTTGGGTTTTGTTTGATTTTTAACCGCAGATATAGGCAGATTTACGCGGATGAACGCAGATGAATGCAGAAAGATTGTGTTAGGTGGAAAATTCGACTTTTTGTTCAGATTTGGGTTGATTTTCGGGTTCGGAAACTGTTTTTTCGGGAATGACTAATTCGACGGTTGGCTGGCTGGGAGTTTCAGCTGCAACTGGCGGGGCTGGCGGTACAAAATTGGGAGATTGTTCTGGTATCGCAGGAGCTGCTACTTTTGGTACTGGAGCTTTTTCTGTTATTTCTGGCTTGGTTGGCCGCTCTGAAGGATTAGCAGGTTCGGGTTCTTGATGCAAAAAGTTGCGGAACCGATTGTAGTATCCTTTATATTCCTGTTTCTCTGTTTTGGGAGATGCTGTTGGTGCCAGTTCGGTTACTGGAACTGGTGCAACAACTTTCGGCGGTTCCAGTTGTGGAGTTGCTGTCGCTGTCGGTTCGGTTACTGGAACTGGTACAACAACTTTCGGCGGTTCTAATTCTGGAGTTGCTGTCGGTGTCGGTTCTGTTACTTGAATGGGTTCGAGAATTTTTGGCGCTTCGAGTTGCGGGGTTGCTGTTGGTTTCGGTTCTATTACTTGCAGGGGAGCAACTTCGGGAGCAACTATTTTATCAAACCTCGGTTCGGCTACTGGTGTTTTTTGTAATTCAGGTGTCGGTTGTGGTTCGGGGGTTGGCGTTGGTTTGGGCTTGGGGGCTTGGTAGGTACGATCGACTATACCGCGAGTTTCTGCTACTGTGGTCTCGCCCCGCACTAATTTAGAAAGAGTATCTTGCCCAAGAGGTTGGTAATTTACCAGTCTGACTGTATTATTAAAGGCGTTTTTGACGATATTTCCCCCTTCGTCGATCAATTCTAGCTGTACCCAGTTTTTCCCCGGTTTGAAGCCTTTAAGATATATAGGTTGCCATTGGTCGATCGCAAAACTTTCGCCGTTAACTGTGGCTCGAATTTTCCAATCCAATATCTCATCTTGGGAACTTTCTTGAGCCGCTTGGTGCAAAGGCGCGTTTGTCAAGTAAAAGTCGAGCAGGATGGGTTCTGCACCATAGGTGCCTTGCGGGCTGTTGTACGTTAATAGGGGTAAAGTTCGATCGGGCTTGTTGTCCTCAGTTTTAGTAAAAATGTGAAAGGTGGTTTCGGCGAAAGCGCCTTCGTTTTTAAAGCTTTCTTCCCAAGGGCGAGCGGCGAACACCCGCAGGGTATGGGTTCCGGGTTCTAAGTCCGAGAGTGTTAAAGTCTGGTTGATATCATAAATTGCTGCATAAGGTTGGTTGTCTAATAAAACTTGCAGGTGAGGGCCCAAACCCAAGTTTGCTTCTTTAAAAATGGGGAAGTCCTTAACTTGGAATTGAACGGAAACATTTATATCCTGAAGCACTGCGTCAGGTAATGGATTCAAAATACTAATTTGAGGCTGGTAGATTTCTAGAGCCTGACGCAGTTGTTGAATGGCTTCTGGGGGAGAAACCTCTGAGATTCTGTTTACCGGGGCGGAAGCTGAGCCGCTGTTGTTTCCTGAGTTGGGCAATTCCCGAGGGCCCGCGCCACAACTTGCTAAACCCAAAATTAATACTGCTGCTGCGAAGAATGCCAGCAGCCTGCCAGCAACCGTTTTGTGCCAATTTGTGCCAATCACGCAACCATACTCCTAGAAGCCTTCTCATAGGGAACTATAGCCCAAAACCGAATTTAGTATTTGGGGATTGCCGATCGGGAATCCGAAATAGTCGTCGCCCCGGGAAACAGTGGCGAAGCGAGCCACCAATCATTCATTTCCTAAATATCATTCGCACAGCTATTTTTCACAATATCTTTGTATAAATTTAATATTTCTCTATTCTCTTATCTTTGAGTTTTGTAAACTTAAGGGTAGTACCACTTGACTTTTTTGAGCGCTTGTGGAAAACAAAGGGTTATGAAATCAAAAATTGAGGCTTTTTCAAAATCACTACTCCTGAATTACCTAATCTTTGAGTTTTGTAAATTTAATGGCAATCCCCCTTGACTTTTTTGAGCGCTTGTGGATATTAAAGGGGGTTATGACATCAAAAAATGAGGCTTTTTTAAGTATTGTTAACAAGCGATTAATACTTCTCATAGCAAGCTTATAATTCATAAAACTCCCTCAAAAGGAGCAGCCGCCTCAAACCTGAATCAAGGATGCGATCGGCCGCTCCAGATAGCGAGAAGAGTTGACAGTACCCAGGGACATTGTTAGCGACACTGGGGAAGTGGCTTCTTCAAAGAAGCAAAATGCTTGGGGAGACGATGCACCTGCGTCTAACTCTGCAAAGAGTGAAGTGCAAGCTGTTTCGGCGAACCGAGAATCCCCGTACCAAAAGCCCGGGGAATGTCAGGTACAGTATTTCAGTTCTCGTTCCTTGTCTTACCGAGAGGAGAGTCTTCATGACCATTAGTCCTCCAGAGCGAGAGGTAAAAGTTAGAGTAGTAGTCGATAAAGATCCAGTTCCAACTTCTTTCGAGAAGTGGTCAAAACCAGGTCATTTCGATCGCACTCTAGCTAAGGGCCCAAAAACCACCACTTGGATTTGGAACCTTCACGCTAACGCTCACGACTTCGACAGTCATACAAGTGATTTAGAAGACGTTTCGCGCAAAATCTTTAGCGCTCACTTCGGCCACCTGGCAGTAATCTTCGTCTGGTTAAGCGGCGCATATTTCCACGGCGCTAAATTTTCCAATTACGAAGCTTGGCTGACAGATCCTACAGCCATCAAGCCTAGCGCTCAAGTGGTTTGGCCTATTTTTGGTCAAGAAATTTTAAATGCAGATGTAGGCGGCGGCTTTCACGGGATTCAGATCACCTCTGGTCTGTTCCAACTGTGGCGCGCCAACGGCTTCACTAACTCATACCAGCTATATTGCACTGCGATCGGCGCCTTGGTAATGGCAGCATTGATGCTATTTGCCGGTTGGTTCCACTATCACGTCCGCGCTCCGAAACTGGAATGGTTCCAGAACGTGGAATCGATGATGAACCACCACTTGGCAGGTTTGCTCGGCTGCGGGTGCTTGGGCTTTGCGGGACAACAAATTCACGTTGCTCTGCCGATTAACGCTTGCATGGACGCGATCGATGCAGGCGCACCGCTGACAGTCGGCGGCAAACTGATTAAAACAGTTGCCGATATCCCGCTGCCGCACGAGTGGCTTTTGACACCGGGCTTGATGGCTGATATCTACCCGAGTTTCGCAAAAGGTCTAACGCCCTTCTTCACCCTCAACTGGGGCGCTTACACCGACTTCCTGACCTTCAAAGGCGGTCTGAACCCCACCACAGGCGGTTTGTGGCTGACCGATACAGCGCACCACCACTTAGCGTTGGCAGTGCTGTTCATCGTCGCCGGTCATATGTACCGCACTAACTGGGGCATCGGCCACAGCATGAAGGAAATTCTAGAGAACCACAAAGGCCCCTTCACTGGTGAAGGCCACAAGGGTCTCTACGAAATCCTGACTACTTCTTGGCACGCCCAACTGGCCATTAACTTGGCAATGCTGGGATCTGTGAGCATCATCGTGGCTCACCATATGTACGCGATGCCTCCGTATCCGTACATCGCGACCGACTACCCGACTCAGCTATCCCTGTTCACCCACCACATGTGGATTGGCGGATTCCTGATTGTTGGAGCAGCCGCTCACGCAGCAATCTTTATGGTTCGGGATTACAATCCGGCTGGAAATGTCAACAACTTGTTGGATCGCATGATCCGGCATCGAGATGCGATCATTTCCCACCTGAACTGGGTTTGTATATTCTTGGGCTTCCACAGCTTCGGTTTGTACGTTCACAACGATACAATGCGGGCCTTCGGTCGTCCTCAAGATTTGTTCTCAGATACCGGTATTCAGTTGCGTCCGATATTTGCCCAATGGGTGCAAAATATCCACGCTTTGGCACCGGGAACAACAGCTCCTAATGCTATGGAAATCGTCAGCCACGCTTTTGGCGGCGGTGCAGTAGTAGTGGGCGGCAAAGTAGCGATGATGCCGATCGAATTGGGTACGGCGGACTTCTTGATCCACCACATCCACGCTTTCACCATTCACGTTACAGTCCTGATTCTGTTGAAGGGCGTGTTATTCGCCCGCAGTTCTCGCTTGGTTCCTGACAAAGGCAACTTGGGCTTCCGATTCCCTTGCGACGGCCCCGGCCGTGGCGGCACCTGCCAAGTTTCTGGTTGGGATCACGTGTTCCTAGGCCTGTTCTGGATGTACAACTGCATCTCGATCGTGATTTTCCACTTTAGCTGGAAAATGCAGTCGGATGTGTGGGGAACCGTCGATGCAAATGGCGAAATTTCTCACATCACCGGCGGTAACTTCGCACAAAGTGCGATCACGATTAACGGTTGGTTGCGGGACTTCCTGTGGGCGCAAGCTTCTCAGGTGATTCAGTCCTACGGTTCGGCACTGTCGGCCTACGGTCTGATGTTCCTAGCCGGACACTTCGTCTTCGCGTTCAGCTTGATGTTCCTGTTCAGCGGCCGCGGCTACTGGCAAGAACTGATTGAGTCCATTGTGTGGGCTCATAACAAGCTCAAAGTGTCTCCATCCATTCAACCTCGCGCTCTGAGCATTATTCAGGGTCGGGCTGTGGGTGTAGCTCACTACCTCCTGGGAGGAATTGTCACAACGTGGGCATTCTTCTTAGCGCGAATCATCTCGGTAGGTTAAACTACCTCCAGGTTTTGGATTCTGGATTTGGGATTACTCTCAAACCCGGAACCCAAGCCTCCGAACCGAACCCCTTCAACGTTCAGGATTCAGGATTAATCAAGGCTTATGGCAACCAAATTTCCAAAATTTAGCCAAGACCTTGCCCAAGACCCGACTACACGGCGGATCTGGTACGGGATTGCCACAGCACACGACTTTGAAAGCCACGATGGCATGACCGAAGAAAATCTTTACCAAAAGATTTTTGCTTCTCACTTCGGCCACCTAGCAATCATTTTCTTGTGGACTTCGGGCAGCCTGTTTCACGTGGCATGGCAAGGTAACTTTGAACAGTGGATTAAAGACCCTCTAAATGTCCGCCCGATCGCCCACGCGATTTGGGACCCTCAATTCGGTGCTCCAGCAGTAGAAGCTTTCACTCAAGGTGGCGCTTCTAACCCAGTAGACATCTCTTACTCTGGTGTTTACCACTGGTGGTTTACTCAAGGAATTCGGACGAATGCTGACTTGTATCAAGGAGCTATCTTCTTGCTACTTCTGGCTTCGGTCTTCCTGTTCGCAGGTTGGCTCCACCTTCAGCCCAAGTACCGCCCGAGCTTGTCTTGGTTCAAAAATGCTGAATCTCGCCTCAACCACCACTTGGCTGGTTTGTTCGGTGTCAGCTCTTTGGCTTGGACTGGTCACATGGTTCACGTTGCTATCCCCGAATCTCGCGGACAGCACATAGGTTGGGAAAACTTCTTGTCTACCCCTCCTCACCCGGCTGGTTTGGCTCCGTTTTTCACTGGTAACTGGGGCGTATACGCCGAGAACCCAGATGCAGCAAGCCACGTATTCGGTACTTCCGAAGGCGCTGGAACTGCAATTCTGACCTTCTTGGGCGGCTTCCACCCTCAAACACAGTCCCTGTGGTTGACAGACATTGCTCATCACCATTTGGCGATCGCAGTTCTGTTTATCGTTGCCGGTCATATGTACCGGACTAACTTCGGTATCGGTCACAGCATCAAAGAGATGTTGGATTCTAAGGCCGGTTTGGTCGGCGGCAAGAGCGAAGGTCAGTTCAACTTGCCTCACCAAGGCTTGTACGAAACCTACAACAACTCGCTGCACTTCCAACTCGGAATTCACCTGGCTGCTTTGGGCGTGATTACCTCCCTGGTAGCACAGCATATGTACGCGATGCCTCCCTACGCTTTCATAGCGCAGGACTTCACGACTCAGGCTGCGCTGTACACGCACCACCAGTACATTGCTGGATTCATCATGGTCGGCGCTTTCGCCCACGGAGCTATCTTCTTGGTGCGGGACTACGATCCTGAAGCTAACAAAGGTAACGTGCTCGATCGCGTGTTGCAGCACAAAGAAGCGATTATCTCTCACTTGAGCTGGGTGTCGCTGTTCTTGGGCTTCCACACTCTGGGCCTGTACGTTCACAACGACGTTGTAGTCGCTTTCGGAACCCCTGAAAAGCAAATCTTGATTGAACCAGTGTTCGCACAGTTCATCCAAGCTGCTCACGGGAAGGCTCTGTACGGCATGGACGTGCTACTTTCCAACCCAGACAGCATCGCTTCTACCGCTTGGCCGAACTACGCTAACGTGTGGCTCCCAGGCTGGTTGGAAGGAATCAACAGCAGTACAAATTCTCTGTTCTTGGCGATCGGACCTGGCGATTTCTTGGTTCACCACGCGATCGCCCTAGGCTTGCACACCACCACCTTGATTTTGGTCAAGGGCGCTCTGGATGCACGCGGTTCTAAGCTGATGCCAGACAAAAAAGACTTCGGTTATGCTTTCCCTTGCGACGGCCCCGGCCGTGGCGGTACCTGCGATGTCTCTGCTTGGGATGCGATGTACCTGTCTGTCTTCTGGATGCTGAACACCCTAGCTTGGGTAACGTTCTACTGGCACTGGAAGCACCTAGGCATCTGGCAAGGTAATGTGGCTCAGTTCAATGAGTCTTCTACCTACCTGATGGGCTGGTTCCGCGATTACCTCTGGCTGTATTCTTCTCAGTTGATCAACGGTTACAACCCGTATGGTACTAACAACTTGTCAGTCTGGGCTTGGATGTTCTTATTCGGACACCTCGTTTGGGCAACTGGTTTCATGTTCCTGATCTCTTGGAGAGGTTACTGGCAAGAGTTGATCGAGACTTTGGTTTGGGCTCACGAGCGCACTCCTCTGGCTAACTTGGTTCGCTGGAAAGACAAGCCTGTTGCTTTGTCGATCGTCCAAGGTCGTTTGGTTGGCTTAGTTCACTTTACTGTGGGCAACATCCTTACTTACGGCGCGTTTGTAATTGCCTCGACGGCCGGGAAATTCGGGTAATTCTGAATTCTGGTTTTGTAGGTAATTAACTCAAATCCCCTGCCTTCTGGCGGGGGATTTTTTGGTATTTTGGTTGATGTAAAGGAGAGGAGCAAGTTTGCATGGCTAAGTTGCCAGATGAAACTATCACAAGTGCATTGAATTTACAGCGAAGGTTATTGGAAGGAATTGATGCAGCCAAAGCAGTAGAATCTGCGATTTTTCAACAATCTGGGGAGACAGATGCAACAGCTACAGTTTTAGACCAACTTCAAAATTCTGCTGAACGGCTAAGAGAGCCTTACTCTCGTCTATACACTCTGTTACTGCGGATTGCTGAGGCTCAGCCAGCCTCCTCTGCTATGGTAGATTGACTATATCGGAGCATTGAGCAAGGACAAGCTGCGCTTGACGCGTCATCCGCAAGTGTTCAAGAAGCAAAAAGGGATTGGAACATATTATGAACGAGCAAAAACAAATTCCCGATCCAGAAAAAGTTAAGCAAACTGTTGCGATGCTTCGAGACAGCAATCGAATGCTGGAAGCTTGGACTCAAACACTAGATGAACTAATTGCGATGGTTGAAGCTGATATTCGCAACAGTCCGATTAATGTTCATCGGCGGGAGAATGCGAAGCGGTTGGCTGAGTCTGTCAAGCAGGAATAAAAGTGCGATCGCTCCTTTAAACCTCATTTTGGGTAATAATAAAGAAAAACCTGAGTTTTCAACATGGTTCAACTGTCTTCTGACTGGAATAATGAGGCTTATGTGTCTCTGCATCTGGTTCAGACAATGCTGGAGATGGCGGGTTTGCCTCGCAAGAGTAGTTATTCTCACTGGATTCCAGAGTTTAAGGTTAAAGTACCTAGGCTAACTGCCAACGCTCTGATAGTTTGGACTCAAAAAGAAGTTGATTTCTTAGTAGAAGATGTGAGCCGGTATATTAACTTTCTGGTTGAAATTAAGACAGCTAAAACTAGACTTGATGAAGCAGCTCGCACTCAGTTAGGAACGTATCTGAAATACTCTCATACAAGATTTGGGATACTAATTGACCCATTTTCAGTAGAGATTTACGAATATACACAAGGACTGGCGACTCTAAAGTGTAAGCACAATATAGAAAACCCAGAACAAGTTCAACCAGTAGCAAATTTCGTTAGAAATTTTTTGGATACAGTTAAAATGCGTACAATTGCAATTTACACAGCTAAGGGTGGAGTTGGCAAAACCACGTTAGTCGTTAATATCGCTTATGAATTAGCCAAAATAGGTAATAGAGTTTTAGTTGTTGACTTGGACGATCAAGCTAATGCTAGTTTATCTTTAGGAGTTAATAAAGCTGATGAGTTAGATAATGCTACAAATTTGAAAGAGTTTGTCACAATTTTGGAGTCCTTTAAAGAGCGAAAAGAACTCATTGAATTTTTAGAATACTACTCAGCCAATTTGAGCTATAAGGAATGTATTCAGCCTTCATCTTTAAATAAAATTATCAGTATTGCTAATGGTACAAAGGGAAGAATAGATGTTATTCCAAGCAGTTACAAAACGACAGACAGTAACATTTTAAGATTAGGTCCTTTTTGGAATAAAAAACTTGACAATGCCCTTTGGAAATCAGGTTTGTCAAACGATTATGACTATGTAGTTATTGATACGCCCCCTAGCTTTACTGCTGTTACTCAGAATGGTCTCATTGCTGCTCAGTATGTCATTATACCTTCACAAATGGAGTATCTCTCAGTATATGCAATTAGGAGACCCATAAAAGAGGCAAAAGAAATTCAAGACAATACCAATGGTACGAGAGGAAATATCTTAGGAATAGTTCCTATGATGGTTGAAAATGTCAAGCTACACACTACTATAAAAGCTTTAGTTTCTAAGATATTCCGAGATATTCCTCTTCTTACAGAGATAAAGCGAGCTACCGCTGTTGGTCAAGCTTCTCATGCTCGCCAACCTCTTTCTTTATTTGCTGAGCAGAATAAAGCAGCGAGTAGTGTAGCAACACAATTTTCAACTTTGACCAAACAAATCGTCAACCAAATAGATCACTTAGAAAGGAATAGCAGTAAGTAATATGGTCAATTCTTACAAAAAACTTGAGAGCCAACCTGCTCTTTTATTCTTAAATCAGATAGAAGTTTCTCAAGAAAAGTCAGGCACTTCAACCTTACTCCTCAAAAAAGTTTCCCAATCTCTGACAGATTGGAACTTTAACCTGTCTCTGCCTATTGTTTGCCTCACTGATGAAGAAGATCAATACCATTTACTCACAGGTTTACCGATTTATGAAGCAACTAAGGAAGCTAATCTAATCAGGCTGTGGGTGTTTGTGATTGCGACCAAACAACCAGAAGCAGAAAAGGCTATTGAACAAGCTGTTTTGCAGTCAAAGCTGAATCAAAGAGTTGTTGAGCCTCAAGACGTTACAGATTTCTTGGATTTTATTAACAATCCAAAATCTGACCTTACCTCAATCCCTGGAGTTAAAGATGGATACGCAAAGCTGATCCGTGATCAGCGTGTTTACAGTTCTCTGGAAGATATACAGAAAAAACTAGGTGCTAAGCGGGGCTTAAATTGGCTAAGAGCATACAAGCAATCAAAAAGCTAAGCTCGCCTATTGAAGTTTTGAGAAGTGCGATCGCCCCTACCATCAATTTATCAAAAGGTCGATCGCCCTTATCCCCTCAAATCTCCCCATTCACCTGCATTTGGTGCACCTTGTCAGCCAATTCTTGCAGGCGCTTTTCGTCTAACTCATCGATCGCCAGCATCCCGACATAGATGATTTCCTTCAGCGTTAGTCTGGTTGCTAGCGCCTTTTTCTGCACGAAATCCTTGATAATTGGGCTGACTCCGATCGCGGTACTGGCTCTAGTCACAAAAATAACGGGAGATTAACAACTTTGACTAAATCTTAGCACCTTTAAGCTAAGGTTTTAGCTGCGATGCAAAATGTTTAAGCGCGTCTTGACAAGACGAGACACAAAGGTTTATATTGAAGATGTGGAAAGGGCGATCTGCCTCAACCCCTCAAATCTCGCCATTTACCTGCATCTGATGCACTTTGTCCGCCAACTCTTGGCGACTTTCCTTATCCAGTGCATCAATTGCCAGCATTCCCAAATACACGACTTCCTTCTGGGTTAGTCTGGTCGCTAGGGCTTGTTTTTGAATGACTTCCTTAATCACGGAACTGACCGCGATCGCAGTATTAGTTTTTGCCACGAAGAATAATCAACTATTAATAACTTTCCTTGATGTTAGCATCCTAGGTTAGATTAAGTACGATAATGTTTGACAAGCCACAGTTAATCATGCTATAGTGTAAAAAACAAAAAAAAGCGATCGCCCCCCGTCTAGACAACTTAAGGTCGATCGGCTATTCTTCCAAAACCTCAACCAAATCCTCAATCATTACGTCAAAGGTGCGAGCTAATTTCAGCAGCAAAGTAAAGTCAACCGTTGTCAGCCCTGGACAGCGGGCATAATGCTTGACCGTGTTGTAGACAACCCCAGAACGTTCTGAAACTTCCTTGAATGTCCAGCCTTTCTCTGCCGCTAGTTCTCTGACTTTAATTCTTACTAAACCCATGCTTGACAATTCATGCAATTGCGTAGTGTTTTTGTAAAGATAGATTATTTTGACCAAGAATACTTAAGGGCGATCGGCTATTCCTCTAGAATCTCCACCAAATCCTCAATCATAATATCAAAAATGCGAGCCAGCCTGTGCAAGTAGGCAAAATTAACGGTTGTCATGCCTTGACATTGGGCGTAGTTTCTAATGGTGCTGTAACCAACACCCGATCGATCTGAAACTTCCTTAAGTGTCCAGCCGTTCTGGTCTGCAAACTCCCGAATCCGCAACCTCACCAAGCCTTTGCTCATACTTACTTGACAAATGACAATCTGCTGTCGTTTAATATTAGATATCTAAAAAAGCGATCGCCTCACGTCTGAACAACTAAGGGCGATCGCCTTCAAAACTTAAATAGACAGTTACTAGCTGTCTGACTTACCATGATAGCATCATCCCAGCTAAAATCAAGCACCCTCACCTGCTCAAAAATTCTCCACAAGTCCTCAATCCTGCATCCACTGGCGAGATTTGTCACAGAAGAAACAGTCGCACTCCTGTTCAATATCGCAGTAGACGACATTTATCGCATCGAATGCTGTCGCTACATGGTTTACGTGCACGGCAAAAGTATCAGCCGGTTTGTGAGCTACGCCGATTTTCCGCCGATTGTGGAAGTAAATGAACCCGCACTTCAAGATTTTGGCAGATGGTACAAACGCTGGAAAAGCAAGCTAGCACCGGTATTTTGGACTAGATTCTATACGCACAAGTTCAAAGAGGCTGTTTCAGTTGACAGCTTACTGGAATGGGGAATCTTGGTAGCTAAAGTTAAATCGGCAATTTCTGGGGCGCGGCTACAACAGCTACGGGATGTTTATGCCGCAGAAAAAGATTTGATGGAAAAATTTTAAAGGGCGATCGCATCACCTAGAACACTTCATCCTCGATTCCCAGCCACCATTCGCCCAGATTCATCAAAGCTTGCTGAATGTCGGCGAGTTCTGTAACATACTCTTCAGCAGAAATGTCCGATCGCCTTTCTTGCAATTTTTTGAGCCGCAGTTGCACCAACAGCCAAGGTTTTGATATGCCATCGGTTGCTTCGATATATTTGGCTACGTCTTTGCTATTCATATTTTTTGGTATTTATTAGATCGGATTTATTTAACCGCAGAGAGCGCAGAGAACGCAGAGGAAGAGAAGAGAGAAAGTTGAATAATTATGCTGCAAATTTATCTGAAATTATATCACTTTTGAAACGGATTAAAAAAATGTGATTTTTTTCAGTCGGTTTCAACCGAATTTAGCTTTGAGCCAGGGGTTTAAACCCCTGGCGGACTTGTTGGCTGACAAACGTCCTTTACCTGTAATCGGAAGTCTGAATATCCTTCAACTTGGCTGCGTATTTCATGCCGTATTCAGGGCGGCAGAAGCGATCGATCTGAGACTCAAAAAACGCCCGATTTGCCTTCAAATGCTTCGGATTCGGATCATCCAAAGGATATAACAGCGCAGCCCGCAGCGCGTGAATCACCGCCGAAGTTACGCAATACATCGATCGCTGAAATGTCACTCCAATTTGATTTAGAACATCATCTTCGCCGCGACAGCGCTGTTTGTAGAAATCCATCAAATAAGGCGGCAGGAAGTGCAGCATATCTTGGGCTAGCAAAGTCGGCGGAATGCCGGCCGTACCTACTGGGAATTTGTCTGCATACAAAACTCCGTAGTGGAAGTCTTTTTGATCGTCGGGAACTTCTCTAGCTTGCGCGTTGTAAGATTTGGTGCCTCGGAACGGCGAAGTGCGGTAAAATACGGCTTCCACGTAAGGTAACGCTGCTTCGTAAAGCCATGTGAAACCCTTAGATTTGGGAATTATTTCGTAGGTTTCACCGTCGATTAGGACGTGGTGGTAAATGGGCCTTCCGGCGATCGCAAATATGCCATTTACCAGGAAATCCATCGCTTGCGGGACTGTGGTAATTTTCCCTTCGTCGTACAAGTCTGAGACTTCAAAAAACACCGGTGCCATTACTTCCCAAAACAAGCCGAGATTGCTGTAATAAGACATTTGGCGGCATTGTTCTAAAAACATTTCGGGAAATGCTTTGTGCAATCCTAGCATGAACGGGTCTTTTTTGAAGTAAGCTTTAATTGCGCGATCGGCATTAGCCTTATATTCATCACTATCCAAGTAAGGATCGAATTGATTCGTCGGCACGTACAATCCCCGGTGCCAAAGCATTCCTCTCATGCACTCTTCGGCAAATTCCATGTTAATGCGATCGTGCCACAAATGGTGAAACAGTCGCGGCATTTTACCAGTTTCTCCCTTCTCCATGAACTCCAAAAGTTCAGGGTGAGCGCTTCCAGTCCCCCGCCAAATCCGCAAATCTGCACCGTCACCTGAATAGTGATTTTGCAAGTCTAAATACTCCTGGGGTAAGAAGTATTTAAAGAAGGGAAGCGGTTGTAAAAATACCCGTTCGGCGATGTAAAGCAAATCCCGCCAATAGAAGTCCATCGGCACCGCGTAGGCTTTCCAGATAGCAATGATTTGCATCAGATTTTCCGGCGTATCTGGAATCATCGCGCCGCCAGCTTCCAGCCTGTGAATTATGTCGGCAAATTCGTGCTTGGAAGGAGGTAGTTTAGTTGCTGGTTTATTAGGTGCTTGTACCATTGTTTCTTCCTTGGGTTGAGTGAATTTTAATATTTATTTACTCGTCAGTCGTTATTTGGGGGAAAGAACTCAATTCCTGCCGCAACTTTACAGCGTGAAAAATACTCAAAACATCATGCTTCCACTCTGGTAATAGTAGTGTCATTGTGATTTCTTCTACAGTATGAATTATTCCTGAAATAATAGCTAGCCAAAGGGCAATTCCAGCATAGTTAAAGCCGAAAAGAGCAACAGTAGCAATGAACAGAGTTATTCCCCAAAATTTAGCGGAGTACGTGTGGTAGCTGGCTGGTTTACCATATTTTACCAAGTTAACAATCCACCAGACTAACTGTACAAAAACAACAGCAAGCAGTGGCACTCGAAAGGCTATTACTACTTCTTGATGTACCAGCCATGCACTGGCAAATACGCAGATATAGAAGCAGACATCAGCCCAACTATCAGCTTGGCGCAGTTGTGCAGTGCTGACACCGATGCGTCTGGCAATAACGCCGTCGAAGATATCTGACAAAAAACCGACTAAGTAACCGATGATGAACCAGACGCTGATTGTGCCATCAATAGCATCCCACAAAAGAAATGGCCCGATCGCAGCACGGAGGGCAACCAGAATACCAGGAATGAATTTCATCATCGGCGGTTAGTTAATAATGACTAATGATCGATCGAAATCTGCTCTGATTGAACCGGCTTATAGCTAATCACTACTTGAGCATTCCTGTCTGTTGGAAGAGTAGCTGCGATCGCAGTTGTAGTCGATTCGCTCCACTTCAGCAGCCAAGCAGGTTGAATTCCCAACACAAAAATGATACCTGCCAATACTAGCGCCGGCATATTTTCGCCAAACGTTACTGCTGGGTAATAAGCTGTGGCATTATCCAACTTCCCAAAACAGGTACGGTTGAGCAAAATTACAAAATAAACTGCTGTTAAACCAGAGGCTAAAATGCAGATTAAAATTGGAATAGGAAAGACCGCAAAACTGCCTTGAAATACTAGAAATTCGGAAATAAAACCCACCAAACCCGGAATTCCGGCGCTTGCCATTCCACCTAATACTAATAGCGAACTAGCCGTGGGTAAACCTCGCATTGGGTTCATTAAACCGTTGAGTACGTCCAAATCCCGCGTGCCGACTTTGCTTTCGATGATGCCTACTAAATAAAATAGCAAAGCTAGAATCAAGCCGTGGCTTACCATTTGTCCGACTGCGCCGATTAAGGCGAGTTTTGTGCCGGCGGCGCAAGCAACTAGGATGTAGCCCATATGCCCGATCGAACTATAGGCTACCATGCGCTTGATGTCTTTTTGGGCGATCGCGCTCAAAGCCCCGTACATCACGCTCACAGTCCCGATAATCGCTAAACCGGGAGCGATTATTGTCCAAGTTTCGGGAAACATTTGCAACCCGAAGCGCACTAAACCGTAAGTTCCCAACTTCGCCAGAATCCCTCCCAGCAGAATTGCCGTTGCTGGCGAAGCTTCCACGTAAGCATCCGGCAGCCAAGTATGTAAGGGTACTAAGGGAATCTTAATTCCCAACCCAATTAACAAAATTGTGAGCAGGATTAACTGCACTTTCAGAGGCAATTCTTGAGTAGTAATCGCACTGTAATCGAAGTTTAAAGAGCCGCTCAGCCAAGCTACACCCAAAAATGATGCTAACACCAAAAGTCCCGAAACAGCCGTGTAGATCAGAAACTTCATGGCAGCATATTCTCGCTGCTTGCCGCCCCAAATCGCAATTAACAGATAAAAAGGAATTAATTCTACTTCGTAAAACAGTACAAACAGCAGCAAATTTTGAGACATCAAAGCTCCCGCTACACCCGCATTGATCAGCAGAATCAAAGCGTAGTAAAGCTGGGGCCGTTCCATCTCTTTGCCAGTGCCGTAAATGACTAATAAAGTCAGCAATGCACTTAAAACCAGCAGCGGCAAAGACAAGCCGTCAATGCCCAAATTGTAGCTCAAACCTAATTGCGGAATCCAAGGCAAATATTCTTGAAATTGCAGTCCCGAATTGGCTGGATCGAATTGAGTCAGTAGCCAGATATTTAACACAAAAACAGCAAGAGCAAAAGCCGATGCTATTGAACGCAGTCGCATTCCATTCATGTTTCCGGGTAGGAACCCGACTACCGCAGCGCCCAACGCGGGCAACCAGAGCAACGCACTAAGCATAATGTGTGAAGAGTGAAGAGTAAAAAATCAATTTTGCAGGCTCTTATTGTGTGATAATTTGAGAGTTAAGATTTTAACTTTTCCCTCAATTATCAATCCCCAACTGCGTTACGACTCAATCAGAATATTGACTGCACCCGTGTCTAAGTCGTAGTATCCACCAACAACTTTCAGTTTATCCTCAGCAATTAACTTGGCGATAACTGGAGATGCTTTTAACCTGTTAGCTTGCAGCACAACATTGGCTTTTGAAGCATTTTCCAAATGATCGCCCGATTGGCCTTTAGAGCTTTCGACAGCAGGCCTAATTGCATCGAGCAAACTGCCAATTTGACCGGGAACTTGAGCGCCTTTGATGGTTGCGTCTACCGCACCGCATCTTTTATGCCCGATTACCACCAGCACTTTTGCTCCCAATACTAGGGTGCCAAATTCGAGGCTGCCAATTTCTTCGGGAGTCGCCACATTTCCAGCTACGCGACAGACAAATAAATCTCCTAATCCTTGATCGAAAATAATCTCGGAAGGAAAGCGGGAATCTGCACAGCCGAGAATCGCAGCAAAGGGTTTTTGAGATTTGGCAACTTCGACGAGGCGGGGTAAGTCTTGGTTGGGACTTTGGCGTTTTCTGTCCACAAATCGCTTGTTCCCGTCCATTAACTTTTTCATGGCTGCATCGGGAGTCAAATCATTTTCAGCAATGGCTGGTTCCGGTGCAACCAGATCAGCGCCTACTCTTGCTGCTAGTATCCCTGTACCGATCGCACCTGCGACAAATTTGAGGGAATTGCGCCGGGAAAGATTTACTTTTCTGTCATTTATACTCATTGATGCTGCCTTGAGAGAGAATGTTTGAAATCTTTATTCAAGAATTCCTGATTTTAAGATTTTAGATTAAAACTGTCACCTAAAATCTTAAACTTTATCTCTCCTTACAAACCTCGCTGTCCCCGGTTAACTGTTTAAAAACCGCCCTGTCAACTGTCAACTGTTTACCCGCCTACAATCAGCGACAAACGAGCTAGCAGCGGCCAACTTACAATCAGTCCCAAAAGTCCAACTCCGAACAGAATTGTCAAGGCGTAAAATTGAGTTTGACCGTTGACGTTGTACTTGAGGCTTTGCCCGCCGAAAACTGTTGCAAAACCGATGAGATTTACGAATCCGTCAACAATATTACGATCGACCCAAGAGACAATTTGAGCAACTAGACCAACTGCAAATATGATGGTGATGCGGTAAAGTTTAGCCGTGTAAAAGTCGTAGGCAAAAAAGTCTTGCACGGCTTGAGAACCAATTCGCACTGGTTTTTCCCATTTCTCGTTCAGGTAAACGAATGCTCCTGCACCGATGCCGATCGCCGTTGACAAAACGAGCAGTCCAGTTGCGGTATAATTCAAACTTGCCACAGGCAATAACTGCCACGCTGCCAGCAAATGTGGAACGTGCAAAGTAAAGCCCATTAAAATAGTCATTGGCAAGATAAAAGGCCAGTGAACTTCCGGCGAACGTTCGGTCATTTGCTTTGGTTTGCCGCCAAAAACTAAGCCGAAAACGCGCACTAGCCCAAAAGCAGTTACACCGTTGACAAACAGCACTATTCCTAACAAAGAAGGGTGAGCTTCCGAAAGTCCTGATGTGAATTCTTCCAAAGCCCAAAAACAGCCGAAGGGCGGAAGTCCAACCAATCCAGCGCTACCGACAATAAAGGATATGGCAGATATCGGCCGCTTTCCCCACAAACCGCCGAGAGCTCGGACATCCTGAGTGATGCTGTTCCAAACTACCGAACCGATGCTCATGACGAGCAAACCCATTGCCAAAGAGTAAGCAAAGATTAATGTCAGGGCTGTTTCGGCTTGTCCCGTACCGACGGCGATGAATATTAAGCCCATGTACGAGCTGACTATATAGGAAAGCGTGCGCTTGATGTCGATTTGGGCGATCGCAATTAAGGAAGCACCAACCGCCGTTGCAGCCCCTACAATAATAGTTGTCTTCAGTCCGATCGGCGACAAAGCAATCACCGGCTGCAACTTAATCAAAATCCAAGCACCGGTTTCGACAACTACGGTGTTCCGCAAAATCGTTGCCGGCAAAGGGCCTTCCATCGCCTCATCCAGCCACAGGTGCAAGGGAAACTGGGCGCATTTGCCCATCGGCCCGGCAATCAAAGCCAAGGCCAATAACGTCGCTACAGTCGGGTCTAGGTTCGCAGTTTTGGCCCAAACAGCCAACTCGTCAAAATTCCAAGTTCCCGCCAGCGGCAGAATTGCGACTACTCCCATCAGCAGGAACAAGTCTCCCACCCGCTTGGTTAAGAAAGCATCGCGGGCTCCTGTCACCACCAAAGACTGATTGAACCACAGCCCGACTAGCAGGTAAGTGCCCAAAGTCAGAACTTCCAAAATCATGTAGCTGAAAAACAGGGAATTGCACAGTACCAAGCCGCACATCCCGGCTTCAAACAGCCCCATCAGCGAAAAAAGCCTAGCCCAGCCCCAGTCCATTTCCATGTAACCGAAAGCATAAATCTGCGCCAGAAAGTTCAGCCCGGTAATCAAAACTGTCGCCCCGACGGTGATAGCAGAGATTTCAACGGGAATGGTTAAGTCTAAACCCGCGACATTCAGCCACGGAATAAACTGCTGCTGAGCTGGCTGGTTCCAGATAGCCGTGAGGGCGATGACGCCGTGCAGGAAAGCGAACAGTGTTAATATCGCGTTCACGTAACCGGATGGTCTCGGCCCCGTGCGGCGGGTAACTGCTGGAAACCACAATATCGACAGAATTCCGCCGATGAGTGGATAGCAAGGTATAAACCAAACGGTCTGGAGTAGGATTTGAGCCATTGGCATTACCTGTAAATGTTACAAAAATTTAATAATCTGAGAATAATCCCGATCGGCCTGACTACAGTAGTGGAAAGCCAGAAGTATGAATTATAGGCTATTTTGGTCTCAGCCTTCTAGTTCCTGGTTGTTTTGAGACTAGGCGCTGCACCCATAGACTTATTAATTTTATATTAAGTATTGCGTTAAATTTTCATATTTCTGATTCAGTATATTTATATCTACCGATAAAATATACTTATAGGTATTTATGGGGCGGATTGTATGCAAACGAATATAGGTCGATCGCACTTTCGTTAGCGTTAGCAAAGCGATCCGAAGGAAAGCTTGCCGCAGGCATCGCGTCAATGATTGATTGCTCTAAAATCTTAAAAGCGCTCAATTTCCCAAGCGGCTTCTGGAAGTTTGGCTTGGCGCTGTCCGATCGCCCTTGCTCTCACATTCACTAGACCGATCGGCGTACTCAACAAGTCTACCAGTTCCGCTTTACCGATCCTCTTCGAGGGCTTCGCTAACGCGCTTTCGATCGCAGCAACGGGCAACTCTTTCAACAGCCACCTAGCCAGCCGATACAAATATTCCCGTGTTGTCAATTCCCGCATCAAATCGACACCGTGGAGTTCGTGCAAATATTTATTAGACTCGCCGTACCGATACCATTGACTTTGCAACTGTTTTATTGTAGAACGGTGGCGGTGTCGGACGATCGAACTTTCGGCAAAATGCAATTTATACGATGTTTCCCGCAAAATCCGCCAGCACAAATCCGCGTCGCCACCACTCGTAAGGTAGGGGCGAAATAAACCGACTTCTACTAAAACTTGTCTGCGTACAGCTAAATTGGCAGTTTGACCGTATGCACAAAAAGGATGAGTGAGAGTATGTTTTTGGGATAAAGTGTTTTGGCGATCGGCGTGTTGTTCTAAAATAGTTTTACCGGGTAATGCGAGTATTTCTCCCGCGCTAATTCCTACTTCTAAGTCAACAAAAGGCTTAACTAAATTTTCCAACCAGTCAGATTGAGGGCGACAGTCTGCATCGGTAAAGGCGATGATTTCACCTTTCGAGTTGTGAATTCCTTTGTTGCGGGCGGCGTAGGAACTTTGAATTTGGTTTTCGGTGAGGTGGCGAAAGGTTATCTTATCCAAATTACCTCCCCCCCTTACCAAGGGGGGGACTGAGGGGGGGTTCAAATTACAACCCCAACCTACCATGCGTGGCCAGCAATCGGGGGTCGAGTTGGACGCTCATACGAGGAAGCGT
>JANNOR010000038.1:0-28976 GCA_031399265.1 Cyanobacteria bacterium SOY_34_metabat_3
CTACTGCAATCAATTGTAGGGACACGGCACTGCCGTCTCCTCTATATTATTCCGGCGCAGCCGGAATTGATATTATGTAAGTCCTGAATTACATATTACCCATTAGCCAAAATTGATTTAGGAAAAAGGCGATCGCAGCACTGCCGATCGGCACAGTCAGGTTATCAATTCCCAGCTTGGAAACCGACTCCAAAGTAGCAGCAGCCAAAGCTACAACAGCCGACACCGCCCAAGTTTGCCAAATATTGCCTTGAACCGCCAGCAAAATCAAACTGCTAACCGCAAAACTCACCAAATACATAGTTGCAGAACCTTCCCAACTCTTTTGCATTCCCCAAACTCGATAAATATGTTTGCCGTATTTCTGCCCGATGACAGCAGCCAATCCGTCCCCCCAAGTCATCGTTAAAATACCCAAAGCAGCGTATTCCTGATGTTCCAGCGGCCAAAACCAAGCTACCAGAATGCTGATACTCACACCATAGAAAAAAGTCCCCAAACTTTTGCGGTTGATACTGTTAAGACTCGGCAAAATCGGCACTTGGTAAGAAATTAGAGCGATCGCCCCAGCCAACAAACCCGCCGTTATCGCCACCCAACCGGGTATTTCGAGCCACCAAGCCAGCAAAATCACGTTCCCAGTACCGATGTGCACCACTTTCCGCGATACTTCCGGATCTACAGAAGTAAAGCGATTTAAACCCTCAGCCACCAGTAAAATTAAGCCCAGCCACATACCCACGAGGGAAATTTGCAACCACACAGTCGGAATTTCAGAAAATATAGACACGATATTTAGGAAAAACTTAGATCGATCACTATTTACTACTTTAATGGAAAGAAGGCTAGGCGGTTTCAACAGCCCGATTTTCTATCAGTTTCCTGCTGACAATGCCGTCACTATGGCTGCTACGGCCGGACTAAGGCTAGATAAGACAACGACGGAAGCAGTAGCAATAATAATAGTTGTAGCCATCCTCACCATACCATCAGTTCCCTTCTGATATGCGTCAAATTTGTATTCCAGGCGATCGACTTTATTGCCTAGCTCAATTAATGCTTCTCTGATGTCATTATTACTTGGACTTTCAGGTATCTGCATGGCGACTTCTTCTATTTAAAGTACAAACTTTAGCTTTAGTCGATCAACATCATAACATAATTAAACACCGAATATTTTAATTAAGTTATATCAATTCCGGCTGCGCCGGAATGACAAGCGAGGATACGGCAGTGCCGTTTCCCTACGCCAGATTAATTGTAGGGACACGGCAATGCCGTGTCCTGATTTCTTAATATCAAAATTCAAAAATTAGCAATATTCAACAACTTCCGCACAGCCGCAAACGCCCTTCCCCGCCACTCGATCGGCAGCAGCGACAATCCCAAACCGGCCCACATTTTCGCCTCAGAAACTGACTTTCCAGCCCAGACCGCCGATCGCCCTTTTGCAGTTTCACCCGTCTCAATCAGCCGCAAACCAAGCGCTAATTGAGTTTCTGCAATCCTTCTTAGCCTGACTGATTCCAACTTTTCCGACTCAAACTCGTAGCTGGTCAAATAGCGCAATTTATCGTTCAAATACGGAATTGCCCGATCGACTCCTTGCTGTCCTGCATGAAATCGATACTCCATCAATAGCTCCGGCAAGTAATAGCACTTTTTGCCAGCAATCGCCAGCCTTACAAACAAATCGTTATCTTCGCAATTTTGCAAATTCGGCCGCAGAAATCCGACTGATTCCAGCGCGCGGCCGCGAAACAAAGTTGCGCCTATTTGCAAACTTTGTCTCAGAAAAACCGTGGAAAGCAAATCTTGAATAATTCCGGCCGACAAATCGGTGCGGCCCCACTGGTGCGAATTCAATTTAGTCTGGTTTTCATCAATCTGATTGTGAATGTCGATCGCCCAGTGATCTGTACTAACAAAATCGATGCTGGGGTCTTTATCTAAAATAGCCGATGTCCGCTCCAGAAATTGCGCGCTCAGGCGATCGTCGTCGTCAAACTTGATAAAATATTCGCCCCGACGAGCCGCAAAGCCCGATCGCATATTGTTGCTTTTGCCGATATTCTGCGGGTGTCGAATGTAGCGAATCCCGCGACCGACAAATTCCGACATCAACAGGGGAGTGCTGTCGGTAGAACCGTCATCGCAGACAATTAATTCAAAATCTGTATAAGTTTGATCGAGCACGCTGGCGATCGCGCTAGCCAGCAAATGCACTCGATTGCAAGTAGGAATGCAAACACTAATTTTCGGCACAAATTTATACTATTTTAGATTTGAAATTGTCGAAAAAATTCGCAATTCAGTCCAGGAAAATAAACCACCAATGCCCAATGCCCAATGCCCAATGCCCAATGCCCAATGTATTTTAATTTAAACGAGCCGTACATTCGAGAATTAACTTTTGATTCACCAAAGCAAATGGTTGAATTTCCAAAGCACGGCGGAAAGCTCCAATAGCACTTCTGTATTCTCCCAGGGCAGCGTAGCACAAACCCAGACCGTGCAGCGCCCCAAAATGCACCGGGTTCAGTTTGAGAACGGTTTCGCAGTCCTGGATCGACCTTTTATAATTGCCTTGAGTATAGTGAAGTACGGCGCGCCGATTCCAAGCTTCAGCAAAATCCGGCGCTTCGGAGATCAATTTCGTCAGCAAATCCAAAGCGTGGCGAACATCTCCTGCATCGAGCGAAACTTGCGATCGCCTGAGAATTTGCATCCCGTACTCACCCTTCTGGTTGAACCAAGTGCGCCAGAGTTCTGTAGTTGCCCGATCGCGCACGCTTTCGTCGGACTTTTTCAAGTCTTCGAGCAGCGCCTTAATAGATAATTCGTCCATAGGTGAGAGGATTGTTAAACAGGTTTTATCAATCAATCTTATCGCGCAGGCGGCAACTTTATTTATCCCAGATTCCATGAAGATTTTGATGCTTTCCTCGACATTTCCCTATCCGCCAAGCCGCGGCGGAACTCAGGTAAGGACGTTTCATTTATTGCAATACTTGAGTCAGCGGCACGATGTAATTCTCGGAACACTACGATCGCCCGATGTCACCGATGCACAAATCGACGCATTGCGGCAACAAGTTAAAGAATTGGCAGTTTTCCCCCACCCGCAGACACCCCCCCAACCCCCCCTTAGCAAGGGGGGGCTAAGACTCCACCAGGAGACTGAGGAGGTGTTATTTCTCCCGCCTAACCAGCAGACTGAGGAAGAATTATTACCTCCCCCCCTTAACAAGGGGGGGATTGAGGGGGGGTTCTTTCCTTCCCCCCTTAACCAGCGAGAGGACTTCTTGCCTCCCCCCCTTGTTAAGGGGGGGTTCTCTGAAATAATCGGAAAACTCGACAGATTCAGTCAATTTTTGTTATCGGGGACGCCTCCGAACGTACTCTCAAGCTACTCGATAGCAATGCAGAATTGGGCCGACGAATTAGTAGCAGCAGGCGAATGCGATGCAGTCACCTGCGAACACAGCGTTAACGAGATTTACGTGCGTCCGGAATGGCGACACAAACTGCTGACAGTGGCAAACATTCACAGTTCTGTTTGGGGCACTTGCAGGGAAATCCTAGCAACCGGTACGTCCCAAAAACCCCTGCGCGATCGGCTGAATTTACCGCTGCTAGCCCGCTACGAAACACGCTACTGTTCCAAATTCTCCCGCATTGTCGCGACAACATCCACAGACAAGCAGCAACTCCTAGAATTGCTGTCGCCCCAGCGCCGAGGGCGAGCAGATTTATTTGTCCCCACCATTGATGTGATTCCTAACGGGGTGGATTTGACTCAATTTCCGTACCGGTCGATCGATCCGGGAGGACACACCTTAATTTTTGCAGGCGCAATGGACAATTTGCCCAATATTGACGCAGCGCAGTTTCTCAGTTTGCAGATACTGCCGCCTTTGCAGCAGCGGTATCCCGATGTCACCCTCACCCTAGTCGGAACCTCCCCAGTCCCCTCTGTGCTCGCCTTGGGGAAACTCCCGGGAATTCAAGTAGTAGGTCGGGTGCAAAGGGTGGCAGAATATTTGCATCAGGCTGCTGTTTGTGTGGTGCCGATGCGGATTGGTTTTGGGATTAAAAATAAAACTTTGGAGGCGATGGCTGCAGGAACTCCCGTGGTTGCGAGCGATCGGGGTTTGGAGGGTTTAGCCGTCGATGGCGGCGGCAACAAGCCGACAAGGGCCTTGCGGGCGAACAAAGTTCAGGAGTATGTTGAGGCGATTACCAGTTTGTTTGAAAATCAGCAGCTAAGACAAAAGCTTTCTGAGAGCGCGCGATCGCTCGTTGAAACCGAATACACCTGGGATATCATAGGTCGGCAGTACGATCGGCTATTGCAATTTTAAACTCTAAATTCTAAATTCTAAATTCTAAAACTTGGATGATGGAACACAAAATCAACCCCTCAAAAAATCGAGCCAAACCCCCAGAAAATCCCAAAGTTGCTCCTCCTCCAACCAGACGCCGCCGCCAAACCCGACGCCCCAAAAAACTTCAAGAGTCCCAAATTTCCCTCTCTGCTTCCCCAACTCCGGCCAGATATCCCTGGAAAAGACTGGTAGCTAATTTGACAGCCCTGGGCGTCTTGTGCGGCTGCGCAGCTTTGATGGGAGGCGGCGCTTGGCTGAGTTACCAGCTAATTGTCGATCCCAACGGTAACAAGTTGATCTCTCAATTTGTCCCAGAATGGTCGCGCCTGCCTACAGGTAGCAGAGATTCAATCCAAACTCTGGATCAAATCAAAGCCAGCATCCGCAAATTGGGATTCATCACCGGAGAACCCCTGCCGCTTCCCGTCGAGAAATCTGGCGATAATTCTCTTGCCGATTTGCTGTTGCCGGTGCTGGTGGAAAGGACTGTTAACGCTTCTACTGTTTGCAAAAATCCTTGCCGTCAAATTGTCGAACTTCGGGTATACAAACGGGTGCAGCTTCCCGATCGCGATTCGGAAAAAGAGCAGTATTTTCAGCTAGCAAGTTCTGTAAATGTCGAAGGCCCAGCGGAATCTTTTGTGATTGCTGCTTTAGCTGATTCTAACTCTAACAATTCAGCCTCAAATCAGTCGCTACCCCTAACAGAATTGCGCCGTTTTGACGGCAAGCCCCCCGCCTCCGGCATTTGGTTTAATGTCAGCGGTAAACTGCTGCGGGGCGATAAGAAAATTCCCTACGGACAAGTCGTTCGCTACAACCCCAGCCAAAATCATTTAATCTCGCTGTTGGATTGGGCGAGTGCGGGCGGACAAGCACCGAATTGGCAGCAAATTGTGAAGGGGCAAAATCCGCAGTTGGCGATCGACCAAACAGTCGGTTTAGAGCCTAAATTTACTCTTTATCAAATAGGGCCGCGCAAATTTGTCCCGAACCCAGTTCAGTTAACGGCGATTTCTTTAGAAGAATTTGCCTTCAATGACGAGACTTATAAAAACGGGCTGCGGCTGGCCAACAGCGGGCTGTGGTCTCCAGGATTAAATGTCATGCGATCGGCTAAGGCTAAAGCCGGTCAGAATTGGCCCGCCCTGGCGCAAGCTCAGCTAGAGACGATCGAATTTCACGCTAAAATAACCCGGGCTCAGGCGATCGCCTCTTGGGCCAGTCCCGGTCAACAAGCTCTCGCAGAACTGATCGACGGCCGCTGGAGGGAAGCTTTGCAAGTATTTGAAGCCGATCCGAGCAACAGTCACGAAATTAGCACAACCCTCAAAAATGACGGCGGGCGGATCATGAACCGCGTAGACGCAGCCTTGAGAGTAAATTCCGCTGACGCCGATATCAAAGCTTGGGGAGCCCTGATTGTCGCCTCTCAAGACGGAACTCGCGAGGCCATGAATTGGCTCGATCAGCAACCAGATACTGACAGCGCAACTCGAAGTCGAATTCGGAATTTGGTCAATAAACTTGAGGAAGCAGTTTCTCAAGCTGAAAGTTTAGAAGACCACAAAAGTCAAATTATGGGTTCTGCCACTTTAATTAACAATATTAATCCCGCTGAGTGGCTAGAACCAGAAGCAAAAACCGAGTTAAAATTGACCGGAGAACAAGTTTGGTATCAAGTGCAAGTAGCCAGTTTTAACGACGGCAGCCGCTGGGTTAATTCACCCTTTACAGATGTAGAAGTGACCTCTTTTCCCGCTACTAAAGTCAAGTGGCTTTGGGGGCGGCTGGGCTTGCAGGCTGACCCCAAGATTAAGATTGAAGTAGCGATGGCTAACGGTCAACAAAGAGTCGCTGTGGGAACAGTCAAAGCGGTGCAGATTCAAGATGGAAGTCTGCGCTTGCTGGCGGCGGTTGACAAGCGATCGTAATCTGGAAAAAGCATTCAGCAGCGGACACTCTCTTGATATCAAATCCGTTGGTATCGGAATTATTAGCCAAAATTAGGACACGGCAGTTCCGTGTCCCTACCGCGATTAATTGTAGGGACACGGCAGTGCCGTGTCCTCTATATTATTCTGATGCCGCAGGAAACGACATAACACGAATAAACCGACTTTTTTTACCGTTTCTGCCTATTCTAACAGAAGTATTTTCGTAAAAAAAATCGGTTTTTCGTCACTTTGCGTGCAAAACAAAGGAGCACAAAAATGCTTTATTCTTTCCCTACCCCAACTCATCCAGCGACCCAGGGCTGTTAGCTGGCGACGCAATCTCAAAACTGCTCCGTTCCCCCTATCAATCTGCGACAACAATGCAGACAACAAATTTGTAAATTCAATTTAGACAACTTGCACGCAAAAAACCAGAGATGTCAAATCGCGCCCTTTTTAGAGAGTGCTGCAATCATCTGCCGTTTCACCGCGATCGCCCAAAGCTCAAACTCATAACTGTTGATGTTGTTAATTTTCACTTCCTCAACAGCCTGATGTGGGGCTTCCTTCTGTACTGTAGTCTCCATGCTTTTTTTCCTCGTCCAAATAATGTTAGTAGTCGATCTTAAGCATTGAGCATCATACCTCTATTCTATGTACTAATTCCTGCTATGAGTTACACTAAAGACATAGAATTTAACCAAAAAATGCAGTAAATACATCTAGATAATGCAATTTGCGAATTTCATCTCAAAAATCCTGCAACCATTGCTAAATATAGATTTTTCGTGACATTAAAATGTTAAAAATCAGATCCTGCGGCAGTATCAAACGAATACGTATATTAGTCAACTTATTTTGAAATGATGTATTGGCAGATACAGCAAAAAATAATTTTATTCAATTTACATAGTGCCGTAAAGCCGATCGCCCGCATCTCCCAGTCCGGGTACAATATATCCGCGATCGTCCAAACGCTCGTCCACGCCCGCCGCATAAATCTGCACGTCAGGGTGCTGTTGGTGAAAATGTACAATTCCCTCCGGTGCCGCCAGCAAGCACAAAAACTTAATCGACTTCGGATTGAGTTCTTTAAGTTTATCCACAGCCGCCACTGCTGAATTACCAGTCGCCAGCATCGGATCGACAATTAAAACATCTCGCTGTTCGATATCCTGGGGAACTTTGAAATAATACTCGATCGCCATCAGAGTAGTCGGATCGCGGTACAAACCAATATGTCCTACCCTCGCCGACGGAATCAGTTCTAAAATACTGTCTAAAAGTCCCTGACCCGCCCGCATAATCGAAATAATCACAATTTTCTTCGACGAAGCCAGCATCGGTGCATTCATTTTGGCGATCGGCGTTTCTATCTCTTCATATTTGAGCGGCAAATCTCGCGTCACCTCATAGGCTAGCAGCATCCCAATCTCTTTCAGCAGTTGGCGAAATTTCGCCGTACTCGTTTGAGTTTGCCGCATTAGAGTTAACTTGTGCTGTATCAAAGGATGGTCGATGACAGTAACTTTATCAATCATTTTTTTTTAAGAATTAATCTAACTTATTATAATCTTTCCTGTCCAGAAGCTACGGAAAATACATATCCCGTATTTTTTTCCTATTCCCTTCAATCCTTAAAATCCTTAAAATCCTTAAAATCCTTTTGCTACAGATACGGAGCCTTATATTCCCGAATTCAATCATCTTTTTTTAGCAAAGAGCGAGGCCATAAAATTTGCTACTTGACAAACATTAACCCGGCTGCGCCGACAAAAAAAATAGAGTTTTGTTCCCGAAAAAGCCGATAAAAAAGATTGATATTTGGCAATCAATCCTCCGGAAAAGTCTTTAAATGGGATGAATCTTAGAAAGTATCAAGACAAAACAGGCATTAATCCATCAACTAATGCTACTAGAAAAAGTCCAGAGTCAGTTATAGCTATCTAGCTCCCAGTCAAAGTCTGACTGCTTTTTCAGTAAAGGCTTGCCATCTCCTAGTTGGAAGGGCATCGCCTTCATCTTTCTTGAATTACTCAGGATTGTCCTAACACAAAAACTAATTAAGGAGAACATCATGAAGTTTGTAAAACTATTACTAGCTACCGCATTAATGACTGCTTCTACTTCTATCAGCTCCGCCTTTGCTGCTAACCCAGCAGTTCAAATCTTAGGTGCAAGCTACGGCGGTAACGGTTGCCCCGATCGCTCTGCGAGCGTCACTGTCAGTCCAGATGGTCAAGAACTCAGCATCCTATTTGATAAGTTTACTGCGCAGGGAAATGTCTCAGCAGAAAGCAGAAAAAACTGCAATCTGAGTATTCCCATCAAAGTACCCCAAGGCTTCCAAATTTCAATCTATGATGCTGATTATCGTGGCTACGTTGCTCCTAGAACCACAGGCAACCTGCGAGCAGAATACTTTTTTGCTGGAACCCGCGGCCCCGTTTTTAATCGGACTTTCAGCGGCGAAACTAACTATAACGTTCGAGATAGCTTAGTCACCGTAGCTGATGTTTGGTCTCGCTGCGGTGACAGTGTAAATATGAGAGTGAATGCTTCGATGACAGCCCGCGGTGCCGGCATGGCAACCGTTGACTCCTTCGATTTAGCTAATCGCGGTTTAGTTTATCACGTCAAATACCGCACTTGCAAATAAGCAGAAACACCAAAAAAATATAACACCGATGACCCAGTTTCTTAATGCTCTAATTATATCAATTCCGGCTGCACCGGAATGATATAGAGGACACGGCAGTGCCGTGTCCCTACCGCGATTAATTGTAGGGACACGGCACTGCTGTGTCCTGATTTTGGCTTAATCAAAACACAGTACCGTCACTTTCAATCTGAATTGGCGGCACTCCACCAGCCCTCAATTCTGCCGCAATTTTCCGCCCCGCCGCCCAAGTTCCCCCTTGCAAAATCTTCACCAGCGGCAATTGATCCGCACTCAAATGCAGTTTTTCTCGCATAGCTGCGGCAATTTTATCTAAAAGAATCACAGTTAGCGATCGCCATTCCACTATAACCTCCGAACCAGGCAAGTAACTCTGTTCAAAAATAGCCGAATTCTTTGCCCGCAGCAGCCCGATATCCAAACACAAACCGCCGTTGCGATACTCTGGCAATCCCGTTAACCCATCCAATCCAGCGACTTCTAAACCGAGTTCTTGCAGCGGTTCCAGCAGCGAATAAGTCAACCACTGCGAGAGTTTGTGAAACGGCACAAATTCAGATCCCAGATGTGATCCTTGCAATGCCGGATGCCGCCAAACATCGCCTAAATTAACACCGCCAATTGCATATCTTCCCGGCCAAATTTCCCCAAAACCTGTCAAAACAGCGCTCAACACGACCGCAGCATTCACAGTTTTGACTCCAGAAACTCCACTGTCGAGCAAATATTTTGCCAAATTGCCGGGACGCGGGTTTTCGCTGCCAAATAATAATGGATGCTGGCAAACCGCATTTCCCAAACGCTGCAACAATTCTAATCTGCCCGTTAAACCAACTAGCGGATTATCTCGGCTTACCTGAAATCCAGCAGCTAAAGTTTCTAGTTTTAATTGAGAAAGTCCCAGAGAATCAGCTTGCCAAGGAAAATCGGGATTGCTGGAAAAAACACCTTGACAAAACATCCGAAAAGTGGCTACTGCTAATCCTTCCGAACGGCAGTAAACCTGTCCGGTTTCTGCTTCGCAATACTGCCAATCTGCACCGGCACCGGCATCGAGCAAAACGCTGACAATTGCTAAATCAAATTTGATATGAGCTTGCTCTATGAGTGCAAATTCTGCTAAAGCTGCGTCCAATTCGGCGAGTCGCGGCTGGTTGCCGGCTTCAAAATGCCGCCAGCGACTGTGAAAGGGAATGTTAAAATCGGGATACTGTTGGCGGGTTGTGTCAATTACATAGTTTGCTGCTTTGTCGAGTTGGGATAAATCGACGCGGAAGTGGCGGAGTTTGTTTTCGGAGGCTAAATCAAACAGCCGATCGCACTTTTGGCGGATCGCAGCCGGTGTTCTCAGATATTTTACAGTCTCAAGTTCAATATTGTCCAACTTCATACAACCAAACAGCGGTAAACGTCGTTTTCTTTAAAAAAGTCAAAATTACTGTAATCTAAAAGATTATCTAAAATCATATTTCTATCTATTTTGATCAGCTTGTATTCCCACTTCGAGCCGCTGACTTCGCGCTTTACTTGATCCGAAACTATCACAGAATTTTTTTCTGTACCCGGGGATACTATTTTACTTATATCTTCCAGGCGATCGGCTATATTAATATCTTTGCCGTAAGTACAAGACCGAAATATATACAAACTGCCCTTAGCAACTCCCACTGACAAGCCGCAAGGTATTTGATTGCCGTGAATAAAAAGTTTCCACTTCTCGCACAAACTTTCCATTGCTGCTAAAGCGGAGTGAGCTTCCGGGAAAGTCAACAAATGCGAATCACCAACAATACTCCGAATTGTGCCACCATATTCTTCGCAAATTGTTTTTTCAAAAGTATCAAAGTTGGTCAGCAAATATTCAACATCTCTGATAGAATTGGATTCTTGATAAGCAATAAAACCTCTCAAATCTGCTTTGATGATTGCTTGATTTTCGACAATTCGCGTCTTGTGACTTTGATCGACTTTGTAAACTTTTTCAGGTTCGCTCATCCCTTTCAAAGAAAACTCATTCACAAAAGATGTTTGCACTTCTGCTTTGTTGAGCGCCAACCATGCTGCTTGGGACAAATATATTTCATCCTGGGGAGTTACTGATTCTATGCGCGCCGTTAAATTCACCGTATCGCCAAAAATATCTCTATCTTGATGCAAGACATCTCCTAAAGTAATCGACACGCGAATAGCCAACCGTTCATCGTTCGCCTTGCTAGATTGTTCTGCTCTCAATTCTTGCTGCATTTCTATGGCTGCCATAGCCGCTGCTGTGACGCTGGGAAAAATTATCCAAAATGAATCACCTTCTCCTTTAATCACGCTGCCTTCATTTCTGGTACTAATATCTGAAATAAAATTTTTATGCTCGTTTAACAAACTACTTAAATCTGATTGTGATAACTTTTTAACCCTGGCGGTATAGCCGCAAATATCTGTTTTTACGATAACAGTAGAACGCAAATTAGCCATAACCTACCCTGACCGATCAAAAACCAGCAATAAATTTTATGTGGCAAAGATGCGGTTGTTCGCGTCCGATCGATCGCATCTTTGCCCTCTCAATCTCCTAAATCGCGTCCGATCGCTTCTGCAAGAATTGTAGCATCTGGAACGGGGCCTGGCGTGTAGTACCCAGCCGCTTTTTTGGCGACGATTTCGACTTGTGCGTCTGCGGGAATCCAATCTTCGGGAATCGGAATGCGATCGACCACCTGAATGCCAGAATTGATAATCGCATTGTATTTGAGATCGCTCATAGAAACTAAACTGTCAATTCGAGAGATACCCAACCAGTGCAGCACGTCTGGCATTAGTTCTTGAAACCGCATATCTTGAACTCCTGCAACACATTCAGTGCGAGTAAAATAGGCATCCGCTCGATCGCCACCTTCCTGCCGTTTTCTGGCATTGTACACCAAAAACTTAGTCACTTCCCCCAAAGCTCTTCCTTCCTTGCGGAAGTAAACAATTACTCCAGAACCGCCAGATTGTGCAGTTTGGATGCAGATTTCAATCCCGTGTACCAAATAAGGACGGCAAGTGCAGATATCCGAACTGAACACATCAGAACCGTTGCATTCATCATGTACCCGTACCGCCAACTGCTTCTGCGGATCGGAAATATTCGCAACATCGCCAATAATATAAACCGTAGTTCCGCCAATTGGGGGCAAGAAAACGTGCAAATCTGGCCGAGTCACCAAATCCGAGAACATTCCGCCTGTTTGCTCGAACAAGACACGGCGGAGAAAGCTTTCTTCGGCGCCGATCCTGCGGGCAATTCCCGGCAAATACCACACCGGGTCGATCGCAATTTTAGTTACAGCTAAATTGCCGCCTTCTTTGACTATTTTGCCATCTATTTGGACCCGCCCCTTAGCGATCGCCTCTTGCAATTCCGGCATATTAATGTGAGCTTTAGTGACAGCAATTGTCGGCCGGATATCGTATCCCTGCTGGGAAAATGAAGTATAAATTTCGCTAACCAAACCCCCAAAAGGATCGAGAGAAACAATCAAATTGCGATCGCCCCAACTCGGATGCGGCCCGATGTGTGCCGCCGGAGACGTGTTGGTAAAATCGGGCAGATGATCCGCTTGAAGTGCGCCCGAAGCCACTGCTAGCGCTCGATAAACAGAGTAAGAACCCGAATGAGTGCCGATCGCATTCCGGTGAGACGATTTGCTGAGGCTACCAACTACAGGCCCCCGTTTTAGGGGATCGATTTCTCCCCAGTGAATCGGAAGAGGTTTTCTGCCGGATCTGTCGGGATGGGACGTTAAAACTATATGCTTGGATTTTGACACAGTTATTTTGGCTCTTGCTATAGATGCTGCTGGTTGTAAGCCGAATCGCAATTTGAAGCAGTGATTTATGATACCAACAGTACGCGCATCCCTGGTTGAAACCATAGCGCTGCATACATAACCCTATCTCGGCTTGGGTTTCAAGATAACAGGAGGCTTTCGTCGGATTCGCTCGGAGTCCAGAGTTCAATCTTTCCCAGTATAGCCAACGCCAAAGACAGCATAACCGCCAAACGCCTATTTTGAAGTTTTAACAGATTCGCGCAAAAAAAAGATTTGAGATTCTGAGCCGCCGACTTGCAGTCAATCTCAAATCTCAAATCTCAAATCAAATACTTTTGGTAAAAACGCCTTAATCCAGTCTTTGAGGGTGACAGAATTCCATTAAAATTGCCTCGCCTTCGCCGCGCGCGTCCAACTCCTGCGCCGCCCGCTGGACATACTTTTCCGACAGCAAGCGGCTAGAAATTTTATGCGGTACAAACCAGCGATTGCGCCACCGCAAACAAAGCGAATAAGCTACCGCTTCTGGAAAAGAATAAGTGGACTGTCGCCGAATTACCAAACCAGCAACTTCTCCAGCTTTACTCAAAGTTTTGGGAGTAAATTGTATGATGTTGCGGGGGAAATAAGTGCTGTGCCAACGCCAGTCCAGCAGGCGCGCCGATTCGCAGTCAGCGTTCGGTACAGCCACCCAAATATAACCGTTGGGTGCCAGCAACTGCCTCATGCAGTCAAGTGTTTGTGCAGGCGAAGGTGTTGCCATCAAAACGTGGGAACAGGTGATAACATCAAACTTTTCCCCCGTACCGTTTTGTGCGATATATTCCTCCAAAGTGCCTGTAAAAACATCAAGTCCAGAATCGCGGGCCGCCGCCGCTGCCGATTCCCCAGGCTCAACCCCTTTAACTTCAACTCCCAGCTTTTTTAAGACTTGCAGAAAAGAGCCTCCGCCGCATCCTACGTCCAACAACCGCTGGCCTGCAGGGATAGGAATGTGTCGGTGTTCGCCCTGCTGAAACGCTTCTTTGACTACTCGTTCTTCATCATCAACGTGAGTGTTGTAGCAGAGATAATCTGGGGGATAATAGGGAATCAATTCCTGCCATGTAGGTTGGGGATTCAGAAATCCTAGCCCGCAATCATCACAGCCGAAAAGCGACCATTTTAGTGGTTCTTTAGGAAGCTCACAATTGCCAGCTTTGCTACGGAAACTAATCTTTTTTGAATCGCAAACAGGACAATTTGTTAGTTCTTGCATTGTAACTCTTTCTAGTTGTTGGGTACTTTCATGAGGTATATGCAGACATACACATACAACCAGGACTTACGCTCAGAAACCCGGTTTTTCCGAAAAATTGCGTGAAAAGTCACCAAATTTTCTGCTCAAAAACCTGGTGGTCAAGATTTGGGTCCAGATCAAAATTACGCACTGATCTCAATAAAACCGGAGTTTTGCAGTTTGAGCTCATCTCAAATCTCAAATCTCAAATCAAATACTTTTGGTAAAAACGCCTTAATCCAGACTTTGAGGGTGACAGAATTCCATTAAAATTGCCTCGCCTTCGCCGCGCGAGTCCAATTCCTTCGCCATCCCCTCAACACGTTCTTCAGCAAACAAGAAGCGGGTAACTTTGTGCGGTACAAACCACCGATAGCGCTGCCACAAACAGATAGAGTAACGAAGGGCATCGGGCAAAGAGTATGTGTAATTTCGCTGAATTGCCAAACCGGCTTTTTCGCCGGCTAGAGCCAGGGTTTTTGGAGTGTAACCGATCAGATTGTAAGGATAATCGGTGCTGTGCCAGCGCCAGCCAAGTTGCCGCGCGTAGGGGCTGTCGGCATTCGGTACAGCCACCCAAATGTAACCGTTTGGAGCCAGCAATTGCCTCATGCAGTCGAGTGTTTCTGCCGGAAAAGGCGTTGCTCCCAAAACGTGGGAACAGAGTATGACATCAAACTTTTCGTTAGTACCTTTTTCTGCAACATATTCTTCTAGAGTGCCGGTGAAAATATCCACACCGGCTTCGCGCCCTGCGGCTGCGGCTGAGCTGCTAGGTTCAATTCCTGCTACCTCAACTCCGAGTTTTTTGAACACTTGGAGAATCGAACCTCCGCCGCATCCCACGTCTAACAGCCGCTTGCCTATAGGGATAGGAATGTGTCGGTATTCATTAAGTTCTTTGGCTTCTTTTATTTCCTTTTCTTCGTCGGTTGCGTGAGTGTTGTAGCACTGCCAGCCCTCTGGGTAATAATCACTCAGTTCATCCCATGTCGGGCGGGGATTTACGAATACTAAGCCGCAGTCTTCGCATCCGTAAGTTGACCATTTAGGAGCCTCTTTTGGTTGGCGCGCAGTGCCTGCTGTGTACCGAAAGCTGATTTTTTGGGAGCTGCAAACTGGGCAATTTGTGTATTTTTGCATGGTTCAGTTTTAGAGTTTGTACAGTTTCTAAAAAATTCCAATGGTAGTAGAGCAACCACAATTTGTTTCCATTAGTTGAGCAGGTACTCTGCACCTTGCAAGCCAATAGAAACTAGCCTTACTATGCTGAAATCAGGATTTGTTGATGCTTTGCTTGTTTGCGGTTGACACCGATCGACCTTGCATGATTTGATGTCTGAAGGTTTACACCCAAAAGGTAGCATTTGTTACCTCAAATACAACCGATGCTCAACATACAACGGTCGTAGGTAGTGTTTTTGCGGTCGTGCTAAAGTCTCAAGGAAATACTAACTCAAAAAATTAATGTTGCCAAGTACATCTAACTATTTGCTAAAAAATGGTCGCGTACCCCTGTCTCTTCTGGAGATGAAATCGATCGCCCGGTCAGCATCTACTGTTACAACAACGCGAACTGACAACAATTTTTGTTTGGTAGATGTGGAAATTGCAGCGGGTACGATCGCCAAAATTACGACCGCAGATACAGAACATTTGTTCCCAATTGCAGATATCCCAATTGTCGATTTGTGCGGTGGCTTAATTTTGCCTTGTTTTGTAGATATGCACACTCATCTAGACAAAGGACACATTTGGGATCGATCGCCCAATCCCGATGGAACTTTTGGCAGCGCGATCGAATCCGCGCGCGCTGACGCCCAAAAAAACTGGAATGCAGACGATGTTTACCGGCGAATGGAGTTTGCACTAAAGTGCAGCTATGCCCACGGAACCACAGCCATCCGCACTCACATCGACGCGACAGGCGAACAGGGAATGGTCAGTTTGGGAGTATTGGAAGCCTTGCAAGCCGAATGGGGCGCGAAGCTAATCTTGCAAGCAGTTTCCCTAGTTTCCCTGGACTATTTTCTGACACCCGCAGGCGAAAAATTAGCCTCGCGCATTGCCCAAATCGGCGGCATCCTCGGCGGCGTCGCCTATATGAACCCCGATTTAGACAAACAGCTCGATCGAGTCTTTAGCCTAGCCCAAGAACATGGTTTAAACCTCGACTTCCACACCGACGAAAACGACGATCTAGAATCAACAACCCTGCGAGAAGTCGCAAAAACCGCCATCCGCCATAAATTTAGCGGTCAAATTATCTGCGGGCACTGCTGTAGTTTAGCCGTACAACCGCCCGATTTAGTAACAGAAACCCTCGCATTAGTCAAGGAAGCCAACATCGGCATTGTCAGCTTGCCGATGTGCAATCTTTACCTGCAAGACAGACAATCCGGGCGTACGCCGCGCTGGCGGGGAGTCACGTTGCTGCACGAACTTAAAGCAGCAGGAATTCCCGTTGCTGTCGCCAGCGACAATTGCCGCGATCCGTTTTACGCATTTGGCGACCACGATGTTTTAGAAGTCTTCAATATGGCAGTCAGAATCGCTCATTTAGATATGCCCTACGGAAATTGGCTGCGCACAGTCACGCAAACACCAGCAGAGTTG
Source organism: Cyanobacteria bacterium SOY_34_metabat_3 (assembly GCA_031399265.1). Classification (GTDB taxonomy): domain Bacteria; phylum Cyanobacteriota; class Cyanobacteriia; order Cyanobacteriales; family Microcoleaceae; genus Microcoleus. The sequence continues at coordinate 16,710 of JANNOR010000038.1, forward strand.
ATGGGATTGCCGAATTTAGGAAAAATTGCCGTTGGTTTACCAGCAGATTTGATTTTGTTTAAGGCGCGGAATTTCAGCGAACTGTTATCTAGAGCGCAGGGCGATCGCACAGTTTTGCGGCAGGGCGAAAAAATTGATACAACCTTGCCAGATTACCGCGAACTAGACGATTTGTTAGGCATTTAACTTGATTGTCATGGGTAAGGTGCGCACTGCGCACCTTACATTTAAATGTTTTGTATAACTCCTGTCATTGCCAAATTTTCACGAATTTGATATAAATATAAAAGCTAATTTCATCGAGGATATTTTAAGTGAAAGCAGTTATTTTATTGTCGGGAGGGCTGGATTCCTCAACAGTTTTGTATCAAGCCAAAGCCGACGGCTGCGAGTGTTATGCGATTTCCTTTGACTACAAGCAAAGGCACCGGCGGGAGTTGGAATCAGCACGGACGATCGCGCTTTCGGCCGGTGTTAAGGCGCATCAGGTGGTAAACTTTGACTTGACACTGTGGGGCGGTTCGGCGTTGACGGATAATGAGATGGAATTGCCGATCGACCGCAGTCTCACAGAAATGTCCCAAAACATCCCCACTACCTACGTTCCAGCTAGAAATACCATTTTTCTCAGTTTTGCCCTCGCCTACGCCGAAGCGCTAAAAGCTCAACGCATTTACATCGGTGTCAACGCTTTAGATTATTCCGGCTATCCCGACTGTCGCCTCGATTACATCCAAGCCATGCAGGAAGTATTTCGCTTAGGAACCAAGCAGGGAAGAGAAGGAGAATCTATTAAAATTATAACACCTTTGATCGAACTTAAAAAAACCGAAATTATTCAATTGGGCAATAAGTTGGGAGTACCTTGGGAGCAAACTTGGTCTTGCTATGCAGGCGGGGAAAATGCGTGCGGTGTTTGCGATTCTTGTCGGCTGCGGCTGGCGGCTTTTGAAGAATTAGGATTGAAAGATCCGGTGCCTTACGCTTAAATATGGCTGGCGCGCGGGTAGTCAAAAACGTGGTTTTTTTGCAAGAAATCAGGACACGGCACTGCCGTGTGCCTACAATTGATGGCGGTAGGGAAACGCCACTGCCGTGTCCTCTCTATCATTTCGGCGCAGCCGGAATTGATATAAGTCCTGTCTGACTAAAATTTGAAAAATTGATTATTAATTAGTTTTGAATCAGTAGACTGCTTATTTACCTTCCGGCTCATCCTCAACTTCCGGTTGACCCTTGTTTTCCTGTTCAAATCGCATTTCATTTTGCAGCGAATTCAATGGCACTAAAAGCATATCAGCCATTTGCGATTGTCCTCTAGCCCTGTAGATATCTATAGCTTTCTGAAAATCTTCAACTCCACCCTGTTTGTCTCCAGTTACACCCCGAGCATGAGCACGAACCATATAAGCTTCTACAAAATCAGGATTGAGATTGATTGCTTGAGTAAAAGCTTCAACTGCTTCCTTGTACAACCTTCTGCGACCGAGGTCGAACCCTTGTTGATAAAGTTCTTGAGCTTTCATCGCATTCCTTAATTTCTGCTGTTCATCGCGCTTGCATAAAGGATCGAGTCTGTTGACTTGACCTGATGAATCAAGTATAAAGCACCCTAAGTGTTTCTGAGCATTCGCTACATTCTGAAAAAGAGCTAGACTAATTATATTAATTATTTTCCCAACCTAAAAATCATGTCTATTGAACAGCGCCGAGGTATTGAAACAATTGACAGAAACCAAAATCTACTTCTCGTTCGCGCTCCTATTGAGTCAGTAGCGGAAAAGCTCAGTAGGGCGAGACGTGCGGATGTCTGGGAACGGGATATATACGATCGCGAAATCGAAATTACCGCCCAAAGCTATATTGTTTTTCAGTTCCGAGGACACCCTTGGACGATCGTTGAGCAACTAAATCATCAGCCCGGTTCCCTTGTGTTTGGAGAAGGAGATGCGATCACCCTTTCCTGGTTCCTATCTACTCGCGCCATCTACTACAAATGCAGCGACACTTGCGGTTATATTGGTTATAACTGCTACGATGGAGGTGCATTTGCAGAGATGCTGTACTTTGAGGAAGAAATGGATCTCCTATTCCTCTCTGACTTTCGTGAGGTTAAAGCTGAGGACATTGAGAGTGGTTTTAGATTTACTGATGCTTTTATGGAGGAGCAAGATATCTATATTCCCTTTGTACATTACGGAAATTTGAAGATTGGCGATCGCCTTAATTTACGTCCTAAAGGCCCGACGTTAGATGATTTAGTACGCAGCGACTTCGAGCGAGTAGATTATCTAGGTATTCGCTAAAATATGCTCAACTAGAAAATTTCGCCACACCTCTCAACCCGCTATTCTTGCGCCCTTTCCCCACAATTTCCCCAGCCGTTACAACTTCACTCAAAGCTCGATCGCCCGCCGCCGCACTCAACAACTGAATTTGAATCTGATCCAACCGCGGCCCGATCGCCGAAACCACCGTAAGTTCAACATTTTCGCCGCGCCAAACTTCCCCCACAGCCGGCATTCTTTGCAACTGATAGCTCAGAAAACCTCCGATTGTCTGATATTCGTCTGTCACCTGCAAATCCAAATTCAATATTTGATTCACATCATCTACATTTAACTGCGCTTGTACTAAAAAAGTGCGATCGTCCAATACTTGCACAGCAATCTCTTTGTTGTCGGGCGACTGGTAAGTGCGGCCGATAATTTCGGCGATTAAATCCCTCAGCGTCACTAACCCGCAAATGCCACCAAATTCATCGACAACGATCGCAATTTCTTCGGACGAACTCTGCATCAAAGGCAGTAATTCCCCCAGCAGCATCATCTCCGGTACAAACCTCACCGATCGCATCCAAGTGACAATTTCTGTGTCGGGAGATAGCAAACCTTCAGCTAAGGGTTGCGCCAGTTGTTTGAAGCCAATAATTCCGATAATGTCGTCTAGAGAATCTCCGGTTACGGGATAGCGGGAATGGTTGGAAATTGCCATTTCGTCGAGCAAGTTTTGAAACGTGGCTGTCTTGGGAAGTGCCACAATGCTCGGCCTCGGCACCATCACTTCTTCCACCCAAACTTCGCCAAATTCAAACACGTTGTTGAGCAATTCTCGCTCTTCTGCTTCCAAGCCGCTCGATTCGCTGGAAGTCGCTATAATTAATTGCAGTTCTTCGGGAGTAACTGGCCGATGGGTGGCGTCGTATTCAATGCCGATAAGTCGCAACAGCGATCGAGTAGATTGATTCAAAAACGATACAAAGGGACTGAACAAACGGGAAATCAATAAACTCGGAGGCCCTAAACTTCTGGCTAGCTGTTCGGAATAAAGCAACGCTACAGATTTGGGGAAAAGTTCGCCGAGGACGATTTGCAGGTAAGCTAGCAGGAAAAAAGTTACTATTGATAGGCTAAAAGAATGGGCGATCGACTCCTTGATATAAATTGGCAGCGGCAAAGAGCCGATCGCACCTCGAACTAGCACGGCGATCGTATCTTCTCCAATCCAGCCGAGAGCTAAACTAGAAAGAGTGATCCCTAACTGCATTGTCGAAAGCAATCGCTCGATACTTTTTTGCAAAGATTGAACAGTTAGAGCTGCAATGTCGCCAGCTTCTACTAACTGATTGATGCGCGATCGGCGTACCGTCACCATCGAAAACTCAGCCGCCACAAAGAAAGCATTGATTGCAATCAGCAGCAGCACTGACAGCAACCGCGACAGCACCTCTGTCCAAGTCATCGCGGGTAAATCAGATATCCGATCGACACTAGCCCCTAAAAGTGACACAATGCTCCCTAGAACAATTTTCTCGATCGAACCTGAGCATCCGTATGGAGTTTTGTCTCGCGATCGTCATTACTTTGCCACTGGAATGCCAGATATTTGCAACTGTAGCTTTTGACCTGGATAATCTGTCAAGGTTAGCGAAACTTCTTTAGCATTTTCCAGCAAAGCTGTGGGAATACTCACCGTACCGTAATACACCTGCCCGTTGGGGGGCAGTTCCGCCGGCAAATCGTCAGCAGTCGCGCTCAGGGCCCGACCGCGATCGTCCGTAACGTTCAAGAAACTGTACAGAAACCTCACAGCTTGGGAGCCTTCGTTTTTCATGCTCACGTCTAGCAGCATGGATGTACCGCGCTGACTGGCCGCGCTCACTTCCAGGACTATTCCCCCGTCGCGACTGTTGAGGGGAAATTTGTTGCTGGCATTTGGCGCACCCGGTTTTTTGGCGGAGGCTGGTTTAGAGCTTGCTTTGTCTGTTTTAGTATTTGCTTGAGGCTTTGTTTTTTCTGGATCGCGACCTTCTACCCGCGCTTTGACGGTTTTGAGAATGTCTTTTTCTTTCAAAATGCTCACTTGGTCTTTGCTAGCCGGATTTCCCTGCTTGCCGCTTCCAGCATTGTTGCTGGGGCGAACATCGGGTTGAGTCGTTCCTTTCAAGGCTTCGCGACCTATAGTAAATCCCCAAACAGAACTCGTCACACCTGCTCCAAACATCAGAGCGAGCAGAATTAGAGTCAGCACTACTGTCGAATTCACTGCCATTGCCTATAAAGTTTATGCCGATCCGTAGAAACTGCTTTGTCTGGTCGATCGGCTTGCCTGACAGCGGCTTGTCAGGCGATCGGGGACTAACAGCTCTAAAGATTTTGATTTTTGTTCTCTAGTTTTAGCACGGACTGGGAAATTATGTTATAATTAGTTTTGAGTTAAGTCGAAACTAATCGATTTAACGGCAGTTGGCCGAGCGGTTTAGGCAGCGAACTCATAATTCGCCCCAGGCAGGTTCAACTCCTGCACTGCCGATTTTCAATCAATCTAGATGCTGCATCAGCTAGAAACCGGGTTTCTACGAAAATTTCGCGGCTAGGAACGAGAAATCTGATAAGCGATGACACGGCAGTGCCGTGTCGTGATTTCGGGTAATATCAATTCCGCCTGCGCCGGAATTACATAGAGGAGACGGCAGTGCCGTTTCCCTACCCAATTAATTGTAGGGAGACGGCAGTGCCGTCTCCTGATTTCTGTCGTTTCCCTACCCAATTAATCGTAGGGACAAGGCACTGCCGTGTCCTAATTTCGGGTAATATTAATTCCTCTGCAACCGGATTTGATATGACTCAGGCTCGATCGCACAAACCCGCTCAGCCCTTAATTAACTCCACTCCATCCCGCCCGTCGTACTCTTGAACGTAAACCTTCACTTGTTCTTCCTTTGCAGTCGGCAGCTTTTTACCCGTAAAATCCGGCTGAATCGGTACTTCTCGGTGGCCGCGATCGACTAATACCGCCAACCAAATTTTTTCCGGCCGCCCGTAATCGTTTACCGCATTCAAAGCCGCTCGAATCGTTCTGCCTTTATATATAACGTCATCTACCAACACCACAGTTTTGCCCGTCAAATCGAAGGGAATTTCGGTTTTAGCCGGTGTCCGCATGGCAACTCGATCCAAGTCATCTCGGTAAAACGTAATATCCAAAGCCCCAACGCATACTTTGACTTGTTCGAGGACTTCAATTTGAGCTGCCAACATTTGAGCTAAAGGGACTCCTCTAGTATGAATCCCTAACAGCACTAATTCGGAGGTCGCGCCTGATTTTTCGACAATCTGGGAAGCGACGCGGGTGAGAGTGCGCCTGACTTCATCTGGGGATAAAATTTCGATAATTTTAGTCATTGGTTGCTGGGATCTAATTGTTGGCTGTTGGCAGATCGGACAATTTTAGATTTTAGATTTTAGATTTTATATTTTAGATTTATTTGACAGGCCAATTTGGGGTTTTATTAGTAGCGTCAAAACTTTTTTGCTTTGGTAGCATCGGGCAGAATCCGAAAAGCAGGTAGGTATTTATCCGCAAATCAGGTCAGCAGTTAGCCGATCGAACATAATAGAGTATAGACAAGCAATGATAGTCCCAACCAAATCAGAAAGCAAACCCTGGTTAATTGCAATGCTTGGCTAATTACTTGGGCTGTGATGGGGCGATCGGGTTCGCCTAAGAGCGGTTTGTGAAGGATAACTGAGCGATAGGAATTTGTACCTCCTAGTTGCACTCCCAAGATGGCGGCGTAGACGCACTCGCTCCAACCGGAATTGGGACTGGCATCTTTAACAGCATCTCTCTGACAAATCTGCCAAATGTAAATCGGTTTGCCAGATATAAGGGCTAAAGTAATCACTGTTAGCCGGCAAGGAATCCAGGTCAGCACGTCTTCTAGTTTGGCGCTAAACCATCCTAAATCTGTGTACGGTACTTCTTTGTAGCCGATCGTAGAATCTAATGTGCTGGCTGCTTTGTAAGCGATCGCCAAGGGGACTATTGCACTCGCCCGCATCGAGTTAAGGTCGATCGACCGATCGGTAACACTTAATAACAGACAAGACAGAGCGAACCCAACTAAGGCATAAAATAGCGGTGCTGTGACGCCATCGACTGCATTCTCTGTTACAGTTTCTAACAATGCTCGCAGAATTTCTGGCTCCGATAAGTTTTCGGTATCCCGGCCGACGTAAAGGCTCAACCGTTCTCGCGCCTTGACTAAATCTCCAATATTTAAAGGTGCTAGCACGTCTTCAGCAGCCGCCCTCAAACTGCGGCCTGCAAAACAGCTTGCGAGCAAAATCGTCTGTAGGGCAATCCCTAAAACAGGATGCACCCAACTAGCAGCAAGGACGATCGACCAACTGACAGTATAACTGCCTGCAATCAGTCCGATCGCCAGTATTGTACCAGCACATCGCAGCACCAGCTTGTGCCGGTCGCAGCTTTGACGATCGCCTCCGGGAGCGATTTTGCTAGAGGGATTATTCCATATATTAAAGACAAGTCGAGTATAGCGGTCGATCGCCCAACCCATCCCCTGCACCGGATGAGGCCAACCCCAAGGATCGCCGATCGAATAATCCAATACCGCAGCTAAAATCAAAACAGCAAATTCATCCGGCATCATTATATATTGTGTCAAACTTGATAGTCCGTCTATCGATTTTAGATTTTAGATTTGAGATTTTAGAATTGAAGAAAGCGACTCCACCGATCAATCCGGGGGCTTGCGATCGAGATTCCGAGCTTTTTTCTGGCTTCACGGATGAATCGGAGGGCTGATGACAAAATTGCGGGAATTGTCCGAGCCGGAGCTCGCACGGAGGATAGAGCTGGTTTTAACTGCTGCTACTTTTGCCGGCAAGAGATGATTCTAGCGTTAGTTTTATAACAGGATCGAGAAGGCAGAAGCAATCGCAGGCAAGGGTTTGAGCAATTCAAAATCCCCAAGCAGTCAGGCGTCGCTGCTATAACTGCTGAGATTACTTTCGGATTGGAGCAAGTGTACGTTCTGCTCCCAATTAACACCATCAAAGGGTAAAATCTGAAATTGGGAAATGGCATCCGAGTCAAGACAGCGGACGTTGACATCAAATCGATCGGGATGCGATCGGGGGCGATAGAACGAATGAATGCCGCAAATCCGGCAGAAAGTATGTTTAGCAGTGCCTGTATTAAACGTATAGGTTGTCAAAACATCTTTGCCACCCGTGCAAAGTAAAACGTTCCGGCGGCACAATCAGGTGCAAAAATCCTTTTTTTTGACAGATAGAGCAGTTGCAATCAGATGCTTCGTGTTTATCGACGGCGACAAGGAAGCGGACAGCACCGCAGCGTGTCCCGCCGGAGTAGGTAACAAGTGTTTCGTTCATGTTTGCTAGAAGAGCGATCGAATAAATGAACTTACCAGTTAAATGATAAAGCTAGTTTCTTCCCCTAGAGCCGCTTGCCAACTGCGGACATCATAGTATAAGTCTTCGAGGGAAATGCTGTACAGCGCTTCGGCAAGTTTTTTGTGCAATCGCTTCCACAAACTGAACGTTACCCAGTCTTCCGGTTGAGATGCGTCGGGAGAATGTCGAGGTAAAGGTTCAATAGTTTCACCTACAGCCTCTAAGATTTGTCCTAAAGAGATTTGAGCCGGCTCGCGCGCTAATTGATATCCTCCTTGGGAACCGCGAACTGATTGGACTAAACCGGCTCGTCGCATTTCAATCAGCAATTTTTCTAGATACGGAGCCGGTAACTCCTGTCGGTTCGCGATCGATTTCACCGATGTCGGGCCGAACCGAGGTTGCAAACTTAGATCCAGTAATGCTTTGACACTGTAGTGCCCGCGTGCGGTCAACTTCATGGGATTTTAAGATTGGGGGCAAATATTCAGCTAGCTGATAGCTGATAGCTTATGCTACCGAGTTTAGAGATTGCTTGCACAAACCGGGCATCTACTTCTGAAGAAAGACTCCACGCTGTTAAAAATATTTAGACAATAGTGGTTAACAATTGAGCCGATCGGTGTAATATAGTTTTACGACCAGCTATAAAGCTAAAGTTTCTTGGTCAAACCAAAAACGAACCGAGAAAAAATCCGTACACCAGTTGAATATTTCAGGACTCAGTAAATGGCTAAAAAGAAAAATATCGAACCCCTTGAAGGCGAAGGTCTGATCAAAAAGGTCAAAGACCTAGAGAACCTTACCAAGGAAGAAAAAGCTAGAGCCTGCGGCTACTACACCGTTACCAAAAACGGCGTAGAACGGGTCAACATGATGAAATTCCTGAATGCGCTGATTGATGCAGAAGGCATTCAGCTAGACGGGAAGCAAAACGGCAACGGACGCGGCGGACGCTCGGCGAGCTATCGGATTAGCGTTCAATCTAACGGCAACTTACTGATTGGCGCCGCCTACACCAAACAGATGGAACTCCAGCCGGGAGATGAATTTGAAATTTCTCTAGGACGCAAGCACATTCACCTCCGCCAAATCGATCGCGAAGAAGTATCCTAAGCTTTTACGGCTTGCTTTGAGTTCTTGCTTGAACTGGTTGGTTTGACTTCAAGCATTGAATGCAAGCAGAGAGTTGGCTCTGAAATCTTTCTGTGGGTTTAAAGCAATCTGGCTTCTATAGATGGCAATGGCTCGACAAAAGCCACTGCCACCACTTTATGTTTTTTGAGAATACCAATTCTCACCCCTCGCTATATCCGTTTGGACAAGCGGGGGATTTTCCGCGTAGCTGTTGAAGAGAAGTTCGGCAACCTGCAATGTACGAGATTAAAAAGGTGTTTTGAGCCTCCGCAAACAGCTCCGTGAAGCGCAGCTATCCCGCCCCTAAACGGGAGAAATCAGACAAAATGATTCATTGCTCCAATCCTCTTCTATCGATAGAAGACGTAGCTGTCAACTGTCAACTGTCAACTGATGAGCAGCCTATGCTGTTGCCCCGATTCGCTAGCAAAACTGCCCAACAACCAACAAAATACCCTTGCGCTGGGTTCTAGTAACCTCGTTTGTGGTGCAAATCGTCGCAGCAGTCGGGATAGTCGGATATCTGTCCTTTCGCAACGGACGCATAGCAGTCGAAGAACTCGCCCAGAACTCGATCGCGGAAACGGGGAAGAGAGTTGAAGAAAAGTTGACTGGTTTTCTCGAAAATACCCACTGGGTAAATCAACTTAATGCGATCGCGATCGACCGCACTCAATTAAACTTAAATTTAGGACAGCGCCAGCCCCGGGGAGAGAAGTTCCTCTGGCAGCAAATGCGATCGTTTAAAAGCATTCAGTGGATATCCCTCGGTTCTGAAAAATCAGGAGAATATCTCGGCATTTGGCGCAATCCGGCAGACAAAAGCTTGCAAATTGTCGCTGCTAATAAGTTTACGAACTTTCAAAGCACATACTACGCTACAGACGACCAAGGCACTCGCACCGCCAAATTGAACGCAGAAGTGGGAGTCTACGATGCTCGCCGCAGGCCTTGGTACAAAGAAGCAGTTGCAGCTAACAAACCGATTTGGACGAGCATTTATCCGGGTTTTACTCCCGGGACTGTTTTTATCGCTGCGAGCCAACCAATTCGCGATCGCAATGGTAAATTGCTGGGAGTTAGTGCGGTAGACTTTTCGCTCTTGGAGCTCCACCAATATCTCGATCGCATCAAGCTCTTCAAAACGGGAGAAATTTTCGCGATGGCTACGCCCCGGCTTGCGCCTACGAACGATCGGGCTTGCTAGTTGCCAGTTAGAGTCAAGAATCACCCTTCAGAAAGATGCCGGGGAAGCAGCAACGGTCGCGGTTGAATGTTTTAGACAGCAAAACTCCTGTGATTCGCATCGCAGCCGAAGTAGCAAGTTATTGGGTAAGGGAGAAATGCCCGATGGTATCGCCGAAGAACTAGCAGAAGCTTATCAAACTTATATAACAGGAACCGATCGACTTTACCCTGCCGAGCAAATGCCCTTTGCACAGGCCCTGAAAGGCGAACAGGTGATTGTTGAAGATATGGAAATTCGCCGAGACGGGCAAAATATTCTTTTACAAGTGCGAGCGCTGCCGGTGTTTGACAGTGCAGATAAGATCCTTTATGTTCTGACTGTTTTTCAAGATATCACGGCTCGCAAACACGCAGAGCAAATATTGGCTGACTACAACCATACCCTCGAAATTCAAGTGGTCGATCGCACGATCGAGCTGGGATCGATCAATGCGCGCTTGAAACTCGAAATTGACGAGCGCAAGCAAGCTGAAAAAATTATCAGTCAAGAGCGGGATTTTAGCTTGAAGATTATCGAAAATTATCCGATTTTTTTTGTGGCGATCGACCAAACGGGTAAAATTATCAGGGCAAACGGCTCTATGCTGCAAGCTGTAGGTTACACTGCCGCAGAAGTTGCGGGCAAAGATTACTTAGTTACATTTGTACCGGAGGGCGATCGAGCCGGATTGCATTCGATTTTTGAGCGCGTTACCGCGAGCCAGCAAACGGTTAACGAGCGCCGTATTCTCACTAAGTGCGATAGCACTTTGTTAGTCGAGTGGCACGGCACGCCTGTTTTAGATGAAAATGGCAATTTTGACTTTCTTTTTGGGTTTGGGATTGATATTGGCGATCGCAAACAAGCGCAATTAGCCTTGCAAAAAAGCCAGGCTCTGTTTCAAAAATTAGTTATTACTGTTCCCGGAGAACTGTACATATTCGTGCAGCATCCCGACGGCTCGGTGAATATGGAATATATCAGCCCGCTGTGCCGAGAAATTCAAGAACTAGATCCGGAGGAAATCCAGAACAACTCTGCTCTACTTTACGAACAAATGCACCCGGACGATCGCCCCAGTCACTTCGAGGCAATTACCAAAAGTGCGATGGCTACGCCCCGGCTTGCGCCTACGAACTCGAACCATTTTCCCACGAATGGCGGATTGTGACAGCATCGGGAAAACTCAAATGGCTCCAAGGTTATTCTCGACCAGAATTGCGCGAAAATGGAGATATTGTCTGGCACGGCATCATCATTGATACGAGCGATCGCAAACCAGCAGAACAAGAACTCAAACAAGCCAAAGAAGCCGCCGAAGCTGCCAACAAAACTAAAAGCATCTTTCTCGCCAACATGAGCCACGAATTGCGAACTCCCCTCAACGCCATTCTCGGCTTCGCTCAATTAATGGAACCCAGCGCCAATTTAACTTTCGCTGAAAAAGAAAATATCAAAATTATTCGCCGCAGCGGAGAACACCTGCTTCAACTAATCAATCAAGTCTTAGACTTATCAAAAATAGAAGCAGGGCGCATGACACTCAACCCCAAAAACTTTGACTTGTACCGCTTGCTCAGCGACGTGCAAAATATGTTCCGAATTCCCGCACAAAATAAAGGTACGGGACTAGGCTTAAGTATCAGCCGCGAGTTCATCAGATTAATGGACGGTGATATTAACGCAGAGAGCGAAGTGGGACGCGGCACAGTCTTCAAATTTGACATTCAAGCTGTGACTTCAACTAACTTAGTTGAAGTCATGAATAAATATTTTGAAGTAAATAATTTATCAGAGAGTTCAACTATCGAAACAGAAAAACTATCTGATAGTGCTGCAATATTTACGCTTGACTCGATGCCGAAAGTTTCCCCAGAGTGGACCAGCAGTCTAAAACAAGCAGTCCGTCAAGCTGACTTTGACTTAATTGAAACAACAATTGAGCAAATTCGCAGCGATAATGATGGTTTTGCCGAAGTTATGATGAATCATCTGTATAATTTTGATTATCAAAAAATACTCGATTTGATTACAGAAATTGAGCTTTAGGGTGCTAGAAGAGCGCACCTGATGACAGGTTTTTGACAATCAAAATTATACAGATGATTCATCATAACTTCGGCAAAACCATCATTATCGCTGCGAATTTGCTCAATTGTTGTTTCAATTAAGTCAAAG
>JANNOR010000077.1:0-101996 GCA_031399265.1 Cyanobacteria bacterium SOY_34_metabat_3
GCTATTAGTGCTGTAAACCCGAGGTACTGACCCAGCACAATATGTCTGGGCCGGAAAGTAACATTTACCTGGGCGAAGAACAGCATCAAAATCGCAATATCATCGATGTTGGTGGCGGCAAAAGATGTAACTCCCGCAATAATTGCTGCTGCAATCCAAGTCATACTATTTTAGATTGGGAAATTAATGATGAATTTTGCGGTTGAGAGATTGGCTGGAACTGCATTTTTGAGAAAAATCCCATGTAATAATAATTCTTGCACAATTCTCATTTTTAGCAGCAGCGCAGAAACCATAAATTTAATATTTGTGCGAATATGTATGAGCGATATTATCACAAATATTGAGTTCAGCGGTCTGCTATTTACCATCCACCAGCAACTGTTCAAAATTCGCTGCGGGCAAAGGAGGACTGAACAAATATCCTTGCATTGTATCGCACTCGTAGCGCCAGAGAAAATCTTTTTCAGCTTCTGTCTCCACTCCTTCGGCAACAACCTCAAGGCAGAGACTGTGCGCCATTTCAATAATAGCTTTCACGATCGCTGCATTTGTGCAACCGTCGGTGATGTTGCTGATAAAACAGCGGTCGATTTTTAAAGTATCGAAGGGGTATTGCGTCAGATAGCTTAAAGAAGAATAGCCAGTGCCAAAATCGTCAATAGATATAGAAACTCCCAAATCTTTCAATTGTTGCAAAGTGGCGATCGCACTTGCAGCATCCTCCACCATCAAACTTTCTGTCAGTTCTAATTCCAAACTGCTCGGCGACAAACCAATTTCCGCTAAAATTCGGGCAACTCTGCTGCTGAGATCCGGTTGGTGAAATTGGCCGGGCGACAGATTCACCGCTACCTGCTGCAGATAAAAACCAGTATTTTGCCAAACTTGCATTTGCCTGCAAGCTGTCTCCAAAACCCACTCGCCTAATTGTATAATGAAGCCAGTTTCTTCGGCATCGGGAATAAAATCTGCGGGAGAAATCAGCCCTTTTTCTGGATGCAGCCAGCGCACTAAAGCTTCTGCGCTCATAATTTTACCAGTCTGGACATTGATTTGCGGCTGATAGTAAACTTGGAATTCTTCTCGTTCCAATGCGTCGCACAAACTTGTTTTTATTCGCTCTAATTTATCGGCGGCATCTTGGACTAATTCGCTGCTTTGCGAGCGCAAATTATTGTGCTGTTGGGCCAAAGCTTCTTGTTTTTTCAAGCGGCTGGATATCGCGCCCATAAGTTCAGCTTTGCTAAAAGGTTTAGTCAGGTAATCATCTGCTCCCAATTCCATACCTTGCCGCACTTGGGAGCGATCGGCTTTACCGGTCAGAAAAACAAAAGGTACTGTAGCAGTAACAGGATGCGATCGCAAGGCTGCCAGTACCCCATATCCGTCAAGTTCCGGCATCATCACGTCGCAAATAATCACGTCCGGAAGATTTGACACCGCCGCAGATAAACCTTGCGCTCCATTGGATGCACCCGTTACCTCAAAACCTTCAGCTTTCAGGAGTTTGAGAATATTCTCCCGAATTACTTGCTCGTCTTCAATTACCAGAATCTTTTTCATATGTCATTCCCTGAAAGCGATATAATTGGCCGATGCTGCTGAACGCGATAAACGTAGCAATCACTGAGAACGCACAGCTCGATCGACCGACACAGCCGAATATTTTCCGACAAAAATAGCAGACGCCCCTGAAAAACGCTAATATTTCAAGGACAACTAGATTAATGTTTCTCTGCTTACTCAGTGCCGTCCGTATTATTACGAGGTTAATTAATAAATCTCTAACTAATTTTAGGCGATCGACACTTAGCAGTTCCCTGAATAACTGCTAAGCTGGTTGTGCCGATCGAGCGATCGTCTACCAACAATCTCAACCTATTTATAACAGTTGCCAAAAACAATGCAACTGCCAGCAAGTTTCAAACCCTTGCGGAGTAAGTCTTTCCTCATTCTTTACTGTAAAATCTCAAATCTCAAATTTAAAATGGCATTACCTAATGGATTCCCTCAGCCCGCACAGATTGGGGTGATAGAAGTTAAGCAATATCCTCAGTACCGCGCTGTCACCTACACCCACGCGGGCGATTTGCGACAAGCGACAGGAATCGCCTTTAATCCCTTATTCCAACACATCAGCAACAACCAAATTGCGATGACAACGCCAGTAGAAGCGCGCTACACCGCCACTTCCGGGCCAATCGATGCGGTTCCTGTCGCAGAAGTTTCGTTCCTCTACCCCGCACCAAATATCGCCCCCAGCAGCGTTAACTCCGCTGTGGAAGTCACAGATACTTCGCCGATGACGGTTGTCAGCATCGGCGTGGGGGGGGCTTACACTTGGGAAAGCTACGAAAATAACCTCTCCAAACTCAAAGATTGGCTTCAAGAACATCCCGAATATGAAATAGTCGGATCGCCGCGCCGCTTTTTTTACAATTCTCCGATGACAGCGGAAGCAACTAAAATTAGCGAGGTACAGATTCCGATCAAACACCACTGACGTGAACAACTAACTCGCGAACATTACCCCGCTGGCGGTGTTCCCAGAGGTAGATACCCTGCCACGTTCCTAATAATAACCTGCTGCGGTCGATCGGGATTTGTTCAGAAGTATGAGTCAGCGCAGTGCGAATGTGCGCCGGCATATCGTCTGGGCCTTCCGCATCGTGAATGTAGTTCGCGCCCTCGGGTACCAGTTTAGCCAAAAAGTTAGCCAAGTCCTGAAGTACATCCGGGTCAGCATTTTCTTGAATCACTAAGCTAGCAGAAGTGTGGCGCAAAAACAAGCTGCAAAGCCCAGTTTTGACACCTGAATTTGCCACCGAATCTTCTATCTTGCGAGTGATTTTGCAGAGAGATTTTCCTGTAGTTTGAATCTTGAGTATCTGTTGGTAGTGAATCATTAGATGTTAGATTTTAGGTTTTAGATTTTAGATTTTATACCAAATCCGACCTTGTTACCCCCTTGATGATTCGGCGGTTGAAACCGCTACTACAAAAACGAAGTCCGCCTCCGCGGACTAAGAAATAAACGGGGTTTTTAACTCGGATTTGGTATTATACCAATTAGAAAAATTAGTGCTACATATAAATTATAAGCTATCGTCTGTAGGGAAACGGCACTGCCGTGTCCGGCCGGGGCTGCTGCAAAAATTTTTAAAATTGGTATTGTATTTTAGATGAGACTGATGCAAAACTCTTCAGTCGGCGGAGGCCGACTTTGTTTGTATAGGCGCGATTTCAATCGCCGTCCTCTTTTGTTTGTGCAAGCGCAATTTGCATCGCCTATTTAAAATAGTCTACAACAGCTTGGGCGATCGCCTCCGTACCGTGTTTATCCAACTTATCCGACAAACGCGGCGGATACAGCGGTTGTCGCAAAAACGCCCAATTCCCCTCAAAAAACTCCGCCACCGTCACAATCTGATGTTCCGCATAATTTTTCAGCCATTCCAGCAAAACTTGAGCTTCCGCAAAACCTTCTCTCATGATAGAAACAACAGGTATTTCCAGGCGCAAAGCTTCCGAAAAAGTGCTGTATCCCGGTTTAGAAACCAAGCGCCCGCAAACAGGCATCATATCAACCGGGCGCGGCAAAATCGGGAAAGAGTTTGCAAACTGCTGATTTTTGACATTAATCAAATTCGGCAAATCAGGAGCTCCCGCATCAAAGGTAATAAATTGCCAGTCGCTAAATTGCTGTAAATTGTGATAGGGAATTGCTTCCAAACCCAGTCCGCCGAAAGTTAGCAATACAGTTTTTTCTAGCGTTGTTTTGATTCCGAATACTTCCCGAATTTGTTCATTACTGTAACGAGGATTGCCGCCAGTCAAGCCGACATCTTGAATATTTGGAAAAGCTGGCATCGGTTCGTGTAAAGGCAGGCGAAAAAGCCGATCGCACTTTCCGAAACATTCACCAATCCAATCCGCCATTTCTACAAACTCTCCGCCCCAATCTCGATAGATAAAATCCCACCCAAAATTGCTCATCATCCAGCAAGGAACCCCAGCCGATGCCGCCATTCGGGTTGCCAAAGGAGGAATGTCTGCTAGTACCAAACCAACCCGATTTTGCTTGATAAAATTCACTTCGCCGGCAATTAGCGAATTTTGCTTTTTCCGAATTTCCCGCAATTTTTCCAGCGTCGCCTCTTTATCCATATGCAAACTATCAGCTTGCACCACACCTACATCAAAAGCCCGGGGACGATGGATAAAATCGCCGCGAATATAAGATTCTAGCAGCCAGCGAGGTGCAGTTGTTGTGATAATTAGTAAGATATCTGGGTTTAATTCTTGGATTTTTGCAGCTACGGAGGAAACTCGGACAGCGTGGCCGAATCCATGATTGGTGATGGGAATATATAATGTTGGTCGAGACATTGATAATTGGGAATTGGGAATTGGGAATTGGGAATTGGGCATCGGGCATTGGGCATTGGGAATTGGGAATTGGGGATTGGACATCGGAAATTTGTAGCAACTAATCACTAACTAATAACTAATGACTAATGACTAATGACTAATAACTAATGACTAATAACTCGATCGACAATTTCGGCTGCCATATCTTGCAAGGATACCACTCGATCGGCAAAACCAGAATTTACCACACTTCCCGGCATCCCCCAGACAACGCTGCTAGCCTCATCTTGAACAATAATCTTACCCCCAGCCTCCCGAATATTCTGACAGCCGTGCAGCCCATCTTGCCCCATTCCAGTCAGCACCACACCCAAAACCCCAGCACCGTAAATCTTAGCAGTCGATCGAAACAACACATCAACCGCAGGGCGACAAGAATTTTCGCGCGCCTCTTGATTCGTGACAATTCGCGCTCCAAAACCGTGTTTTTCCAGCAGCATATGGTAATCTCCCGGCGCTATCGAGACAACTCCCGGTTCGAGAATACCTCCAGTCACAGCTTCCTCAACTCTAATTTTGCACTTTTCGGTCAGTCGATCGGCTAAACGCTTCGTAAAAACTGGCGGCATATGCTGCACAATCACGATTGGTACAGGGAAATTCGCCGGCAAATCCTGCAAAATAGCTTCCAAAGCATTTGGCCCTCCCGTCGAAACCCCAATCGCCACAATTGCGACTTTAGATTTAATATTTCCCGCTGAATTAGACGAGATGGAACGCAGTTGACTTGGAGATTTTGTAGCAACAAGCTTCTGATTTTCCGGTAATTTAATATTCCCCAATTTTTGCCTATTGCCACTGCAAAAAGCCTTAATTTTCGGAATCAATTGCTCGCGAATATGTTCTAGCGCTGCTTCCTTGCTCTTCATATTGTGAGGCTTCGTCACGTAATCCGTAGCACCGAGCGCCAGAGCATTCAAAGTAGCAACCGCACCCAACTCTGTGAGCGCGCTAAACATAATTACGGGAATTTCCCCATCCTGTTTTCGGATAGCAGCCAGCGTCTCCAAACCATCCATTTCCGGCATTTCCACATCCAGCACAATCAAATCGGGATGAACCTGAGAAATCTTGGCTAAAGCAATCTTACCATTCGGTGCAGTCCCCACAACTTCTAGTGCTGCATCGCCGTCGAGCACGTTACTTAACAATCGGCGCACTACGACAGAATCATCAACTATTAAAATTTTAATTTTGGGCATTTTTGATTATACTTTAAATAACAAATCAAGCAGTAAACGAGCTTGAAAAAATAGAATTAGATCGCCTTCCACGCAAACATCAATAATTTTAAAGTGAGAAATAAACAGTATAATTGTCGAGCGCATATTAAAATTCATAGCACTAAAAATTTCATCCGCCGAACCTTCGATATAACTGGGAACTACATAACCGAGATCGTATTTTAATGTATTGCTAAACGTGCCGACGATACCGCTAATCGCTAAATTGCCAATTTCCCCCATGATATCGGCTTTATCTAGCTTGAATTCCTCACTGCCGACATCGCCGCCATTGAGAGCTAAGACAAGAGCATCAGCCGCATCGCAGGAAAACAACATCTGAGCCGAACCGGATAAATTGCCGTTAAAATCGAGCTGCGCTACAGCTACTAAGTTTTTCCCCAAGGTTTGAATCAGATTTTTTTGCAAAAATAGCGGCGACAGCGCTTGAGCTGAAGGCATTTCAAATTCTACCTCACAGGCGATCATTTCGCTCATCTGCGAAACTGCTGTGCTGATAGCTTTGTTGACAACATCCTGTAATTTGTTATGTTTTCCTGTTTCGATCTTGCCTAAATTGAAATCCCGAAATTGAGTAGGAGAATTAATTACACCGCCACCACTTGGGTAGGCAGCAGTTGCCACGGCTTGCCGCAATTCTAATTCATTGTTGGTTTTTTTGAGAGTTGCGAATATTCCTGCCAGTGACAAATACTGAATCATATTTCTGGCTAAATCGTCACTGAGAATAATCGTGGGTATTTCTAACAACTGCAAGAATTGGATTGTCGCTAAATAATTGTGTTCTATGGCTGCAAAATCTAAAATTACAGCTTTGGGATGGTGGCATTCAGCGATATCTAAGCAATTGTATAAATCCGCAGTTGTAGCAAATACATATTCGTCTGCTTTTAAAGTTTCGCGCAATTTCTGATTTTCTGAATCTGAGAAGCCACCAATCAGAATTAATGAAATTGGTTTTAAGTAAGTGTTCATTTTAGGGAATGGAAATTGGGAATTGGGAATTGGGAATTGGGAATTGGGAATTGGGAATTGGGAATTAATTTTAAGCAGTCTTGGACTCATAACCTAATTATGTAGGGTGCTCTTCGGCGCACCTTACCGCACCCATTACCGATTACCAATTCCCCATTATCCATCATCCAAATTAATGCTTAAATTGACTGACAAGTTCTTGTAATTGGGCTGCAGTTTTCGATAGTTCGATCGCCGAATTTTGAGTATTGCTAGCACTGACGGTTGTACTTCCGGCTGCATCAGCAACGCTGGTAATATTTCGGGCAATTTCTTCAGAACCGATCGCCACTTGATTCACATTGCGCGCAATTTCGGTAGTTGTAGCCGTTTGTTCCTCGACTGCACTGGCGATCGTCGTTTGAAAATCGCTGATTTGGTTGATAATAGAAGTAATTTGGGCGATCGCCTGCACGGAACTTTTAGTATCAGCTTGAATAGCCTCAACTTTCTTGCTGATATCTTCAGTCGCCGCCGCCGTTTGTTTCGCCAATTCCTTCACCTCATTCGCCACCACCGCAAAACCCTTGCCCGCTTCACCAGCCCGCGCCGCCTCAATTGTAGCATTCAGGGCCAGCAAATTAGTCTGTTGGGCGATCGAAGTAATCACCTTGACCACATTACCAATTTCTGCACTGCTAATACCAAGTTTAGTGATAGTTTGATTCGTAGTTTCCGCCATCTTCACCGCCGAATTAGCAACCGTTGCAGCCTCCGCAGCATTCTTAGCAATTTCCTTAATACTCACATTCATTTGCTCGATACCCGTAGCAACCGATTGAGTATTGCTATTAACTAAATCCGCAGCCGCAGATACAGTACCCGCTTGAGCCGAAGTTTCTTCAGCCGCAGCCCCCATATTTTGACTTTCGCCAATCAACTCCTCCGAAGCACTGCTAACTGCGATCGCCACTTCCGAAATTTGCTGTACCTGACTCGTCAAATTAGCCGCCATCAAATTAACATTATCCGTCAAATCTTTCCAAGTTCCGCTAATATCAGGTACGATCGCCTGTCCACCCAATTCTCCTGCAACTACCTGCTTGGCCAGCCCATTTACCTCATCTGCAAAAGTATTAAGCTGGTCAACCATTGTATTCAAAGTATCTTTCAGTTCTAGAACTTCTCCTTGAACTTCTACAGTAATTTTCTTAGACAAATCACCCTTAGCCACAGCCGTAGAAACTTCCGCAATATTCCGAACTTGTTTCGTAATATTAGCCGCCATAATATTCACATTGCCAGCCAAACTCAGCCAAGTACCAGACAAATCCTCAACAGTTGCTTGACCTCCCAATTTACCTTCAACGCCAACCTCTCTAGCAACTCGCGTCACTTCTAAAGCAAACTCATTAAGCTGAACAGTCATTTGATTAATCGTATTCTTCAGCTCCAGAATTTCGCCTTCAGCTTCCACAGTAATTCTCTTAGACAAATCTCCCCGAGCAACCGCCGTAGTAACTTCCGCAATACTACGCACTTGAATGGTAAGATTGCTCGCCATTAAATTAACATTTTTGGTTAAATCTTTCCAGACACCAGCTACTCCGTGAACCTGTGCTTGACCGCCTAGTTTACCCTCAGTTCCCACCTCTTTTGCTACCCGCGTCACCTCTTTTGCAAAGTCGTTGAGACTATCAACCATTTGATTGAGAGTATCTTTCAGTTGCAAAATTTCCCCTTCCGCTTCAACTGTAATTTTTTCGTTCAAATCACCGACGCTAATCGCAGTTGCAACCTTCGTAATATTCCGCACTTGATTAGTGAGATTCGCCGCCATCAAGTTAACGCTTTCGGTAAGTTCTTTCCAAATACCCGATAGCCCTTCAACCTGTGCTTGAGTTCCCAATCTACCTTCGCTACCAACTTCGCGGGCGACGCGAGTTACTTCTGAGGAAAAACCATTTAATTGGTCTACCATTTTGTTGAGAGTAGTTCCAATACGGCGGAACAATCCTTTGATCGGTTTGCCTTCAAACTCTAAGTTGAATTTTTCGGATAAATCGCCTTTAGCCACAGCGTTCAGCACTCGCGCCATGTCGATTGTTGGTGTAACTAAGCTATTGAGTGTGGCATTCACCGAGTTAATACTGCTAAGCCAAGAACCTTTAAATTCTTTGATTGCTGTTGATTTAGATACTTTTCCTTCTTCGGCAACGGCTTGGTTGACTCGCTCTACTTCGTCAGCAAATTTTTCATTGACACTGACCATTTCATTGAAGACTGCGGCGATTTCACCCAAGCTGTCGATCGGCAAACGAGCGCTAAAGTCCCCATCTCTAACTGCTGCTAGAGCAATAATCAGTTGCTGTCGGTACTCCTTGGCAATTTCTGTCGCTTGGTTTGCGTCGGTTGGCGCAACATTCGTCTCTACCAAATCGCGGCTAGCAGAGTCAGTATCGGGGGATTCCGAGTCTGCTGATTGATTTTGTGTATCCATGTTTTAGGTAATCTTATACAATTTATGAGTGAAAAGAGCGATCGCACTTTGTCGAAAACCCTCTGTAGTTGCAGCCCGAAACCCTTTTGGTGATTGCAGTCTTGTCCCGACTGCGGTATCTAAGATGCGGCGGCGATCGCCTTTAGCAGCATCTGAAAGGAACCTACATCAAAAAACAGCAGAATGTCTCCTTGAATTTGCAGTTGTTCAATACTAAAATGAGCCGGAGCTAACAGCACGCTACCGCAATCTATCGACGGTTCTTTTAACAGTAATTCTTCAATCTCTTCTTCTGCGTAATAGGGAACCGCATAGTCTAACGGTTGGTCTAAAATGTTGCCAATTGAACCCATGACACCATTTATAACCATATTCCCTACCTCACTCAGGGTACTAATTTTGAGAGAATCAAGGTCTGGACTTCCTTTTTCTTCACCAGTAAGAACAGAGACTAAATTCACCGCACTGTCGGTCGGAAAAAGTAGCTGGGCGCTACCGCTAAATGAGCCACTGAAGCCGAGTTGCACTGTGGAAAGAGGCTCTATACCGAAGCGTTTTTTTAATTCGCTTCGCAGCTCCTTCGCGGATAAAACCTCAATATCAGGAATCTGCAACTGGATGGGAAATTGAATCATTTCGTTCAACATTCCAGCGGCACTACCCACACCAATATTGATCAGCTCCTTCAAAGCATCTATTTCATCTGCCGTTAGCTCCACTCTAATATCTCCTATTTGCTATCCAGAGCTTTTTGAATGGCAGCCTGAATATCTGGAGCTTTTGGGGGTTTTTTTAGCATCATAAATGCTCCCAATTCTTCGCACTTCTGCCGCGCGCTATCTTGAATATCTGCTGAAAGTACGATTACTGGAATTTTCGATCCTTTTTCCTGCAAAGCTTTTAGCAAGGCAAAACCGTCCATTTCTGGCATCAACAAATCTGTCATGATGCAGTCTGGCGACTGGGATGCTGCCATATCTAAGCCTTCTTGTCCGTTGGCTGCTTCGATGACTTGATGTCCGGCTTCTTCGATTGCTTTGCGAATCATCCGCCGAGAAAATGCTGCATCGTCTGTAATTAAAACTAAACCCATTTTGGCGTGCTCCTTAACTTGAGGAATTGGGAATTGATAGTTTCCTATAGTACAACATAGCCGTCTCCAATTGTCTAATTTTTTTTTTACCGTATTCCTCAGTTAGTTTGTCAAACGCTGAGAAAATATAGTTTAGTTTGAGAATTAATTCAATACTGAGCCTATCTTGGTAAAGCCTACCAGCTCGGCAAATAACACGCTGACATTGGGGAAGCGATCCGCAATTACTAAGTCAGGGGTAGATTCTGCTTGCAGCCTCCGCGCGATCGACTCTGGTAAAATATTGAGTAATAAATCAGATGCTCGATCGAGAACTTAACTTTCAGCAACTGACGAAGGAGCTGTAACTTTTTATACTGATAAGTTTTTAAGCTGTTGGGCATCTAAATTGTATTTTTTGGGCGGGCTCTTAGGCCCACCCCACAAGACTTTTCTTAAATTTGACTGTACAATTTAAATACACTTGGGTTTATCAGTAACTAGATGCCAAAGCCGCTTTTACCCGCTGATACTCGGCTGCAATTTTGCACATCAGAACATCGCTCCCGGCGAGATTTTCATTTCGAGCCATCTGTTCTAGCTGTGCGCACAATTGAAACAAAGGCATTGCTCCAACTGTCGTACAAGCACCTCTAAGAGCGTGAGCCGAGGCTCTAATTGCTGGAGCATCCGCGCCCTTGACAGCATCGCCGATTTCCTGCAATTTGGGCGGTGCTACTTCCAAGAATTTCTCAACTAGCTCGATCCAAAATTCTTCGGCTTCTTCTGCTAATAACTCCCTCAATTCTTCAAAAGTTTGACTGTCAAGAGGTGGCGCTATTATTTCCGATGTTACTGTTTCCAATTGAGAATTTTGCGCTGCTGCTAGCGGTGAAACTTGCGATTTATCTACTTCTAAGTTGGGATTTGTGCCAGCGGGTAAAATCGGAAATTGAATATTCTCAGCACCCGCGAACATTTCCCCAAGATTAGGAGGATTTTTTGCCCCGCCCGATTGATTTCCAGATTCAATTTGTGAAATCAAAACGCCTGCGCGGGCGATTAAATTCTTTAACTCTTCTAAGGCAATGCTGTCAATCGCAGGCGCAACATTTTTAAGATTGTTTCCAGACTGAGCTTGGGAAGGAGAGTTTGTCGGTTCCGCCTGCGGATTGTTCAGCTCAGAATTGAATTTGGAGCTGCTGGTTTCTCGATCGTACTGAGCGATCGCCTGAACTATTGCCTGCACTCGCACCGGCTTAGTGATATAATCGTTCATCCCAGCTTCTAGACAAAGTTCGCGATCGCCCTGCATCGCATTAGCAGTCATCGCAATAATCCAAGGATAAGTTGATTTTGGATTATCAGATTGCCGATCGACTGCCATAATTCGATCGTTATAAATTTCTGATTTTTCTAATGAAGAATCTCCCGAAAATCCCTGGCGGATCAGGCGAGTAGTTTCCAGCCCGTCCATCTCTGGCATCTGCATATCCATAAACACGATGTCGTATTTTGAACGCTCCAAAGCATCTAAAGCTGCTTGTCCGCTACTGGCAAAATCTGCACTGTAACCTAACTTATTTAAAATCTGCCCCGCTACCATTTGATTTAGTTCTACATCGTCTACTAATAGCATTTTTAAAGGCAGTTTTGTGGCTAATTCCGGGTTGATTTGAGTTTGAGAAAAACACGGTTGATTTGTGGTGCATTCCCCGCCCAGAATGCGGAGCAAAACTTCATGGAGTTGTGCTTGTTTAATTGGTTTGTATACAAAAGCTGCAAATTCAACTCGCCCTTGAAATTCCCGCGTCGATGGCCGGCCACCAGAACTCAAAATCATTAAAGGTAAATCTTTACCTTGAGGAAATTTCCGAATTTGTTCAGCTAAAGTAATGCCGTCCATTTCTGGCATATGAAAGTCTAAAATTGCTAAATTAAACATACTTTCATGTTGCAGCACTTTCAGCGCTTGCAAACCGGATTTTGCAGCGCGGACAACCATTCCCCAAGACTTAGCTTGCAGAGTCAGAATTTTACGGCTAGTGGCATTATCGTCAACTAGCAGCAGCCGCAAACCTGCTAGTTGAGGCTGGGGTACATTCAGGTTTAATGTTTCTTCATGAGTCGGTGCTGCGTGAGCTTTGATACTAAAAGAAAATTTGGAACCTTTCCCGATTTCGCTTTCTACCCACATCGTGCCACCCATGATTTCGCTGAGGCGTTTGCTGATGGCCAAACCTAAGCCAGTACCGCCGTATTTGCGAGTTGTAGAGCTGTCAACTTGACTGAATGCTCTAAATAGTACGTTTGTGCGATCGGGCGAAATTCCGATACCTGTATCCCTGACAGTAAATTGAATTTCGTAATTGCTAATTTCTGATTTTTCTAAAGATTTAGGGTTCGCAACGTCGCTGGGTAGTGCGGGATTTGAACTCGGTTGCTGACTCGATACTTGGGTGTCAAATTCAAGATTTTTCCCAGCCAATAAGTTAGGTTGCCTAACTCCTAAAGCAGTATCGGGAATCAGTTTTGCTGTTACTTTAACTACGACTTCGCCTGCTTCGGTAAATTTCGCAGCATTCCCCAGCAAATTTACCAATATTTGCCGCAGTCTGGTGGCATCTCCGTACAGGAAAGCGGGAGCGCTAGCATCCAATTCGCAGGCTAAGTCAAGCTGTTTCTCCGCAGCTTTCACCGCGACTAAATCTAAAGCTTCTTCGACACAGTTTCTTAGATTAAACGGTTGTTGTTCTAAATCCAGCTTGCCTGCTTCTATCTTAGAAAAGTCGAGGATGTCGTTAATGATTGACAGCAAAGCATCGCCGCTGGTGTGAATTGTATTCACAAAATTGCGCTGGTTTGGCGACAGTTGCGTGTCTAACAGCAGTTCAGTCATGCCGATAACGCCGTTCATCGGCGTGCGGATTTCGTGGCTCATCATTGCCAAAAATTCACTTTTGGCTCGGTTGGCAGCTTCGGCGTCGGTTTTGGCGCGTTTGAGTTCTTCTTCTATTACCAATCGGTGCTTAATTTCTTGCTGGTATGTTTGGATTTGTTGCGTCACGTCTGAAACATCTTGAATAGCGATTAAAGCATAGAAACCTTCTCCTTCGATCGCGGGTACGGGAGTGACGTTTGTGTTTTGAACTCGCGGTTTGCCGCTCGGTAAATTTGAGGCAATCAGGGACTGGTGCAGTTGGGGAGAAAATACGGCGGGCAACCCATTGTTAAATACTTGTTTCAAACGAGTTTGATATTTAGGTTCGTCGAGTTGGGGAAAGTGATTTTTTAGGTTGGTTCCTATTATTTCTTTTTTAATGATTTTTGTCCACTGCTCTAGGGTTCGGTTCCAAAACAGGACGGTAAAATCGCGGCTGATGACGCACAATCCAATGGGAACTCGATCGAGAATGCTGAATTTTTGTTGGGCTTGTTCTATTTGTTCTAGCATTTTCTGTAAAATGAAAATTTTCGAGAATTTATGTATAATTCAAATTTTATAATAAATCTTGTTAGGGAAGTAACTATTCTGAAAAAATCGGGTTGCTCTATTCTGCTAACTGCGATCTTATCACCGATCCAAAAAAACTTGTTTCTAGAATAAATAAAAGGTTGGAAGACAGGGATTTAGCAAGAAACCGGGTTGCGGCGGGCTGAGAGCGTACAAGTTCTGCGCCGCTTTTGGCACGCCAGTCAGGTAAAATACAATACAGATTTTGGCGTTGCCAGAGTTAAAAAATACGACTGCGGAGCTGCGATGTTAATGATTTTTGGTAATTTGTGTACATATAGTATACTGATGAGGTCAAGTTGGCAAGGATCGACCTGCGATCGCCCGATAGCGAAGTTTGCAGAAGCGAATCGCGACTAATACTGGCTGGGGCGCACTACAATTTTTAACTATTCCATAATTTATTTTAACGCAGCGTAAAACACGTGAAAAAGGAACCGACTCAATGGAAATTGATGAAGATGTAAGGGAATTTCTGATTGAAGGCTACGAATACTTGAACCAAATTGAGGAGGATTTAGTAGCTTTAGAACAAAGCAATTCCGATCCGGAGGTGATGAACCGGATTTACCGCAGCTTGCACACGATTAAAGGCAATAGCGGTTTTTTGGGAGTAGAAAAACTCGAATCGGTGGCCCACGCGGGAGAAAATTTGCTCAGCCGTTTGCGCGATCGTACAATTGCGATGACTCCCGAAATTACTAGCGCTTTGCTGGAGACAATCGATGCGGTGCGATCGCACATGGAAGCCCTGGAAACGACAGGCCAAGAAAGCCCGATCGCACATACCGAATTGCTCGATCGACTGCATCAACTCCAAGAATCCGGGGGAGCGATTCCCTACCCTTCGGGAACTCCTTCGGAGAACGGGATAGCTTCGCTTCACGCCAAATCCACCGCCGCCATCCCAGAAGTTGTCGCCCAGGAACCGGAAACATCGGACTTGACAGCAGAGCTTTTGTGTGTTGATGATGCTTTATTGTCGATCGACGAATTGCCACTTCCGGCTATTACAAATAATCCCACAGAACAGTTAACTGCGGTCGATACCGAGGGCGACAAATTCAAAATTTCCGACGCTGCAATTCGAGTAGATGTCGGCTTGCTAGACAAACTAATGAACTTAGTAGGCGAACTCGTTTTGTGCCGCAACCAAATCTTAGAATTTGCGAATACACAAACAGTCAACGCCGAAACTGACGATACTTTAAAGTCAGTATCGAGCCGCTTAAACTTAGTTACTTCCGAATTGCAAGAAGGAGTAATGAAGACCAGAATGCAGCCAATTAAAACTATTTGGAACAAGTTTCCCCGCGTAGTACGCGATACAGCTTTTGCCTTGGGAAAACAAGTTCAATTAGAGATGGAAGGTGAAGAAACAGAACTAGACAAAACCTTAATTGAGGCGATCGCCAATCCGCTAACTCACTTAGTCCGCAACTGTCTGGATCACGGCATCGAAACATCAGAAGTGCGCGCCGCTAAAGGCAAGCCCGCCGTCGGAAGGCTGCTGTTGCGAGCCTATCACGAAAGCGGCCAGGTAAATATTGAAATCTCCGATGACGGCGGGGGAATCGACCCCGATCGGATTAGAAGTAAGGCAGTTCAAAAAGGAATGTTTTCTGCTGTTGACGCAGCGAGAATGAGCGATCGCGAAGCACTGAATTTAATTTTTATGCCCAGTTTTTCAACAGTCGAAAAAATTACCAATATCTCCGGTAGGGGAGTCGGGATGGACGTGGTGCAGACAAATATTGAAAAAATTAGCGGCACGATCGATCTACACAGTCAAGTCGGTAAAGGTACAACTTTTAAGCTGAAAATTCCTTTAACTCTGGCGATTATTCCGACATTAATTATTACTACCGGAGGCGATCGTTACGCGATTCCTCAAGTAAATTTGTTGGAGCTGATGCGCTTGGAAGGAGAACAAATTAAAAGCATCGAAATGTTTCACGGAACGCCCGTATATCGGTTGCGGGGGCGACTGCTGCCGCTGATTTATTTAAACCGGGAATTGCAGCTAGACGATCGCAAGTTAGGAAATGAGAAAAAATCCCAGTTTGACTTAGATGAGGCTCTGAATATTGTTGTGGTGCAAGCTACGGACAAACCTTTTGGATTAGTGGTAGATGCCATCAACGACACGCAAGAAATTGTGGTTAAACCTTTAGGAAAACAACTCAAATCCGTAGCTTGTTTTGCCGGAGCAACTATTATGGGCGACGGTAAAGTTGCTTTGATTTTGGACGTGCACGGAATTGCTCAGCAAACCCACATGACGGAGGCTCAGGAAAAGGCTATTTTAGCTGACGAAAACAGCCGCCGGGAATCTTCGGAACCGCCGCAGCAGTTGCTAGTATTTCAGGGCCCAGACAGTCGGCGAATGGCGATTCACCTATCGCGAGTTTGCCGCTTGGAAGAGTTTCCCCGCCATCTTTTAGAGCGAGTTGGGAAGCAGGATGTGGTGCAATATCGTAACCAAATTATGCCGGTGATTTATTTGTCGGCGGTGTTTGGTAGCGATGGCGATTCGGCGAATTTTGGCTCTAACAGTCTTGGCGGTCGATCGCCCGCCGCAGATGATAAACTGCCGTTAGTCGTGGTGTCGATCGGCTCAGAACACCAAGTCGGTTTAGTAGTCGATCGCATCCTGGATATTGTAGAACAGTCGATCGACATTAAAGGTGCAGCTACTCAAGCCGGAATTTCCTATTGTGCTGTGATTCAGGGTCAAGTTACTGAAATCCTCGATGTCGATACAGTAATTAGCGACAATTTATTCGGAGTCAAGCAAATGTTGGCAACGGCAAGATAATGCCATTAAAGGAATAATTAAAATGCCTGAAAAAACTCTAATCTGTACTTTTTTCGTTGACAGCCTATTTTTTGGGATAGAAGTTCAAAAAGTTCAAGAAATCATCCGCTATCAGGAGATGACGCGAGTACCCCTAGCACCCGCAGTAGTAGGCGGATTGATAAATCTCAGGGGGCAAATTGTTACAGCGATTGATTTGCGGAAGCGGTTGGATTTGTGCGATCGACCTGTCGAACAACTACCATTAAATGTAATTGTCAGAACAGGCGATGAAACAGTCAGTTGGTTAGTCGATGATATTGGAGATGTCCTAGAAGTATCTCAAGCTGATTTTGAAACTCCTCCAGATACTTTTACCAGCAAAATACGCCCGCTAATTCGAGGAGCGTACAAGCTAGAAGGACAGTTATTACTATTTTTAGATGTTGATAAAGTTGTAGATTTTAATAGTCATTAGTCAGTTGGTAGGGGCGGTGCCCCCGTGCCCGCCCTCTTAGCAGTCATCAGTCATTAGTCATTAGTCATCAGTCATCAGGGATGCACGAATAACTGTTTTTCCTTCTTCCTTCTTCCTTCTTCCCTCTTCCTTCTTCCTTCAATTACCATGCCGATAACTATTGCAGATTTTGATTACATCCGCAAACTCGTGTACGATCGCACTGGCGTATTCCTCTCCGAAGAAAAAATGTACCTCGTTGAATCGCGTTTAGGGATGGTAGCTAAAGAAGCCGGAGCAAATTCCGTCAGCGGGTTAGTTGCAGAATTAAAACAAATCAAACAAAAGCGTTTTAACCCGCTTTACGAATTGACTGTCGAAGCAATGATGACGAACGAGACATTTTTTTTCCGAGATGTCAACCCTTTCGAGATGTTAAAAATATCAGTAGTGCCGGAATTATTAAAACAGCGACAGGGTGATGGCACTTTGAATATTTGGTGTGCTGCTTGTTCCAGCGGCCAAGAACCCTATAGTATTGCGATGCTGCTGCGCGAATACTTTCCGCAGCTTGCTACCAACCAAGTGCAGATAATTGGTAGCGACATCTCTACAGCAATGCTGAAGCGAGCAAATTCTGGATGCTACGCCCAGCACGAAGTCGTGCGAGGTTTACCGCCAGCCCTTTTGCAGAAATACTTTGACTACTGCGGCAAGGAATGGCAAATTAAAGAAGAGATACGAAAGGCGATCGAATTTCGTCAGATTAACTTAACAGAACCTTTCGGTTCGATGCCTCAAATGGACCTTGTTTTCCTGCGAAATGTCTTGATATATTTCGATATTCAAACAAAGAAATCTATTTTAGCGAGAGTGCGGCGGGTGTTGCGACCAGACGGATATTTGTTTCTAGGAGGCGGAGAAACAACTGTTAATCTTGACAGTGCTTTTGAACCGGTACAATTTGCAAAAGGTGTATGTTACCGATTGAGATAGCAGAAGGAAGGAAGAAGGAAGAAGGAAGAAGGAAGAAGGAAGAAGGAAGAATATGGGTTTGTAGTGAGGACTTTAGTCCGCTCTTTCCGACAGGTTTGTAGTAAGGACTTTAGTCCGCTCTTTCCGACGCGCCCTCATTCCAAACAGGTAATTGATTAATCTTGTCCAGCGTGATATCTACATACTTTTGACCATCCGCCGCGCGATTTTCTCCAAAATATCCATCATCGCCGTCGTGCTTGTGAGAGCCGCTGAAAGCTTCTGTATAACGGCCTTGTAAACGAGCTTGATTCACTGGAGAAGTCGCCAACCAGTACCAGCGAGTCGGAAAAACTATGCCGCCAATATCCTCAATTGAATCACGAGTGCCGCGAAAATGGAAAATGCGATCGGCTTCTGCAAAACCATTTTCTCCCGAAAAAACGCCGCCAACTGAAACAACCGTAATTTCTGCATTCAGCCATTCTCTCAGATAGCGAGTAGCACCCAAAGCAACTTGTGCGCCGCCGCTAGTGCCAATTAAAATAACTTTCAAAGGTTTCTGAGGATTAACTGAAATCGGAGATTTAGCATTCATGCGATCGATAATTGCATTGGCAATTCCCTGATTGTATGCAAAACCGTAGCGATAATCTAGAGAAATTGCAAACCTCCAGAGATTGCGAATTTTGATGAATATATCCCCCGCAACCGGCCCGCTTTTGGCGTGTTCTGCAAACCGCCAAAAAGGAGATAGCCACCGCTCTCCTCCTAAACTTTTGTTAGAAACGGAATAGGGAAAAACATCGCTGACTGCTGCACACTGCGGGTGACTTTTAACTAAACGCTTCAGAAAATATGCCTCGCCCGGGGTTAATTCGTCCCCCGAAAAATCGCCAACTCCGGGTAAAAAGATGATATAACAATTCTGATGCGAAGACTTGCGCGCTTCTAGATTGTCGTTTTTCTGTGGCAATATTTCGGGCGAATTTTTCTTGAGTCCCAAAGTTTCGGCACTTTGGCCCAGCCACCAGATAACTGTTCCCACCGGCGAAAGAATGCCCCAAATTATCAGGATTACACCTGCGACAATCAGCAAATTTAAACTTCCCCCGCGCAGCCACCCCAGTATGCGAAAAATCAATCTTAGCATTTCATAAAATCTGGTAGAATGCCAATTAATTACTTAATTGCCTTAAAATATTTCGGTAATTCTGCTGTATTAGAGCTTATTTCGTAAAAATTGTCAACTATCTTGAGGATCGGGAGTTCAACGTGAAGGGAAAAGATTCAATTGCTGGTTTGTGGGCAACGCTTTGGAACGCACTTTCTTTGAACGGCAATTTTTATGAAAAAACTCCCTACACTCCCAGAACTAAGCGGATAGCTTTAACAATTGTAATTTTAGCGGCGGTGTCGCGCGTTTTGGGCAGTGCTGTCATTTTGTTAATCAATCGAACTGAGCCATCTGTATTATTTTTAGCACTTTTGATAGATGGTTTGGCAGTCGCGGGGGGTTATTATTTTTGGAGTTTCACTATCTTTAAAATCGGGGAATGGCTGAAACCTGGTCACGTAAGTTATGGAGAGTTGCTAATTCCGATCGGATTTGCTTACGCCCCGCAAGTGCTGAATTTTTTAACGTTAATTCCCTTGCTGGGAGAAGGGATAGAGCGGATATTGGCTGTGTGGAGTTTGCTCGCTGTAATTGTGGCAGTTCGCCAAGGTTTGGATATTCAAACTCGCTGGGCGGTGTTAATTTGTTTTGTGGGTTGGCCGCTGATTCAAATTGCGATCGGCTTTGTGAAAATTATCGAACAGTTACTTTCAGGATGGCTTTAAAAAAATTAGATTGTCGCAATCAAATCTCTAGGGTGCGTGCCCAGCGGTGCACCTTGCCCCTACTTGGGGTCGCAGCCGACCATTTTTGGGTGATTGCTTGCGTAATTCAAACAGACTGAATCGGAGCCGATCGCGATGCGGAGTGTTCAAAAGTCCCTCAACCTGTTAAAATAAAGTTGCTTTGGGGCGAAATATTTCAGCAAAGCGCGTCACTTTAAACAAAAGCTTTCCCGGCTAGTCATCAAGGCACTTTGCTTGCAAATTCAAAAAAAATGCTTGACAGGGACGCCACCGCAAAGTAGAGTGAGGCACGGCAAATAAGATGATTTTTGACCTTGATTTGCATTGCCATTTGTCGATCGTACTGCGAGACGGCAACCACACCTTTACTATTCGGCTCTCCCCACTGTCCGCCCCCCGTTAGCAGCGATACATTGTTATAGAAGGAAATACACAAAAATTTACATCTATAATTTGTGTAGTGTTCCAAATCGCTCTTCACCAGCAGCGATACAGCCCTCGCCAAGACAGTAGGATTGAAAAAATATGTTTGAACGCTTTACAGAACAAGCCATTAAAGCAATAATGCTAGCCCAAGAGGAAGCCCGGCGCCTCGGTCACAATTTTGTAGGCACCGAGCAAATTCTCCTGGGACTCGTCGGCGAAGGCACTGGCATCGCTGCAAAAGTATTACTGGATATGGGCCTTAATTTGAAAGAGGCGCGCAACGAAATCGAAAATATCATCGGCAGAGGTTCCGGTTTCCTCCCGCCTGAAATTCCGTTTACACCCCGCGTTAAGCGCATTTTTGAGACGGCGCTGAACGAAGCGCGGCAGTTAGGGCACAATTACATCGGCACAGAGCACATTTTGCTGGGGCTGATCCAAGACGACGAAGGAGTGGCGGCGAAGGTGCTGCAAAACCTGGGGATCGATCGCCAGAGAGTTCGCACGCAGGTAATTCGTGCCGTGGGAGAAGTCGCGGCAGTTGGCGGAGGCCGGGGAGATAGCCCCGATCGCAAAATCCCGACTTTAGAAGAATTCGGCACAAACCTCACCAAATTAGCCGCCGCAGGCAAACTCGATCCCGTGGTGGGCCGCGAAAATGAAATCGAGCGCGTGATCCAAGTGCTCGGCCGCCGTACAAAGAACAATCCAGTGTTAGTAGGCGAACCCGGAGTCGGAAAAACAGCCCTCGCCGAAGGCCTCGCCCAGCGAATTATTAACAGAAACGTCCCGGAAATTTTAGAAGACAAACAAGTAATCAGCCTCGATATGGGTTCGCTGATTGCTGGTACAAAATTCCGAGGCGAATTTGAGGAACGGCTGACGAAAATCATGGCTGAAATTCGCGCCGCAGGCAATATCATTCTGGTAATTGATGAAATTCATACCTTAGTTGGTGCAGGGGCGATTCAAGGCAGCATGGACGCTTCCAATATGCTCAAACCAGCTCTTGCCCGAGGCGAATTGCAGTGTGTCGGCGCAACTACCCTGGACGAATATCGCAAATACATCGAGCGCGATGCAGCCTTAGAACGCCGCTTCCAACCGATCAAAATCGGCGAACCCAGCGTGGCTGAAACAATTGAAATATTGTACGGTTTGCGATCAGCCTACGAACAGCACCACCGACTGACAATTTCCGATGCAGCCATTGAAGCAGCGGCTACACTGTCAGACAGATACATTAACGATCGATTTTTGCCCGACAAGGCGATCGACCTCATTGACGAAGCAGGTTCCCGCGTCCACGTCTTGAACTCGCAAACCCCGCCCGAAGTTAAAGAACTCAAAAAACAACTTCCGGCTGTTAGCAAAGAAAAAGACGCTGCTGTGCGCGAACAAGACTTTGAGAAAGCTGGCAAATTGCGCGATCGCGAATTAGAAATCGAAGCCGAAATCGCCGAGGCGACAATCAACAAAAGCCAGATCAGAATCTCTCCCATTGTCACCGAAGAAGACATTGCCCATATCGTGGCAAATTGGACTGGAGTACCAGTTAGCAAGCTGACAGAATCGGAATCGGAATTGCTGCTGCACATGGAAGACACGCTGCACCAGCGTTTGATCGGTCAAGAAGAAGCCGTCAGCGCAGTTTCTCGGGCCATCCGCCGCGCCCGCGTAGGGTTGAAAAATCCGAATCGCCCGATCGCCAGTTTCATCTTTTCCGGCCCCACAGGCGTCGGCAAAACGGAACTGACAAAAGCCTTGGCGGCATATTTCTTCGGTTCCGAAGAAGCCATGATTCGGTTAGATATGTCCGAATTCATGGAACGCCACACTGTTTCTAAACTCATCGGTTCGCCTCCGGGTTACGTCGGCTACGACGAAGGCGGTCAACTAACAGAAGCAGTCCGGCGCCGTCCTTACACGGTAGTCTTGTTCGACGAAATCGAAAAAGCTCACCCGGATGTCTTCAACATGATGCTGCAAATCTTAGAAGACGGCCGTTTGACCGATGCCAAAGGTCGCACAGTAGACTTCAAGAATACGCTGCTGATTATGACATCAAACATCGGTTCGCGAGTGATTGAAAAAGGCGGCGGCGGTCTCGGTTTCGAGTTTGCCGAAAGTGCCGCAGACGGTCAGTACAACCGCGTTCGCAGCTTGGTAAACGAAGAACTGAAACAGTTTTTCCGTCCCGAATTTATCAACCGCTTGGATGAAATTATCGTCTTCCGCCAGTTGAACAAGGCAGAAATCAAGCAGATTGCGGACATCTTGTTGCAGGAAATTTTCGGTCGCTTAACGGAACAGGGCATTACTTTGTCGGTGACAGACAAGTTCAAGGATTTGTTAGTTAAAGAAGGCTACAATCCCAGCTACGGTGCTCGACCTTTACGCCGCGCTATCATGCGGTTGTTGGAAGATGTACTGGCTGAGGAAATGCTGTCTGGGAAGCTGAAAGAAGGCCAAAGTGCGATCGTTGATGTGGATGAAAACGGTGTGGTTAAGGTGTTACCAGATGGTTCATCTGAACCGAAAATGCCGGAATTCGCTTTGAGTCATTAATTCCGATCCGCATGGGTAAATACTGTTGATTAAAAGCCCGGTTTCTTGAAGAAACCGGGCTTTTAATTAAATGATACCAACAAGATAACAGTCGGCAGTTTCAACTCTTTTATCCCAACACATTATCTACAGCAATTTCTATATCGGGAAAAGCGAGAATCGATAAAGTCTGACCCCGCTGGAATCTTTGAATATTTTGGTATCCCGAGGGAGAAGGTTCGCGATAAACTACTACACATTGCTCGTTAATATCTACCAGCCAAACTTCTACAATATTGTCTTCAGCATAAAGAGGAATTTTGACGTTTCTGTCAGTTTCAGCGGTTGCATCCGCTACTTCCACAATTAGTAAAATATCCTCAGACTGAGGATGTCGCGATTCGTAAAAATCATCGCGCCGCCGCAGCAAGGAAATATCCGGTTCAGGTTGGGAGCGATCGTCCAATTCTACCGGATCTTGAACTCCAATGGTTACTCTCGATAATAAGCGGATATAGAATAACTCTGTCAGACGCTTCACATGAGATGTGTGCCTTCTACCGACGGCAGCCATTTGAACAATTTCTCCTCGAATTAATTCAACTCTATCATCTTTTGTCAAGATGCTAGCTTCAATCATCTGATGATATTCTTTTACTGTAAATAACCGCTTGATTAACTGAGTTGCGATCATTGGTTAGTCCGGGAATATTTGAGTTTTTGTCGGCGAGTGCAGGTTTAATAAGACAATTATACTACAAGGCGGTTCAGATAAGACAGATCCCCCTTAAAAAGGGGGGACAAGAAGTTTCTCAAAGTCCCCCTTCTTAAGGGGGATTTAGGGGGATCTCCGGGGAATTAACAGTGTTAACTGAATCGTATTGAACTATCATTGAGTTTTTATACTAACAGTTAACAGTCAACAGTTAACAGTCAACAGTCAACAATTCGGATTAGAATCGATGAATCTAATCCCATAATTGCAATTGCACAACCCAATGCTGCACAAAAGCAGAAATGCGATCGCGCCGAGTTTCAAAAGTAGCAGCAATCCAGATAAACACAATCCCAAAAGCCAAACCAATCGCCCATTTAATCAGGGGGTAATCGAAGATCAGAACCACCAACTGATAAAAAACATTAATTAGAAAAATTCCTGTTCCTACAAACAAAAACGCCCGGACTCGCAGCGCCAAACCCGCTGCAATCGCCGCCAAACTAAAACCTCCTGCAACCAAACCGTTGCTTTGCTGAGTCAACAGAGGTATGCCGCAAATCAGCGCTGTTGCGAGGATTCGGACGTTGTGGCGCAGCGGTTTTTGGGCTGGTAATTTGAAAGCGCGATCGAACTGAGCAACGTAAAGGAAAGAAAGCCCTAAAAAAGTAAAGTACCACTCCGGCTGAGTCAATCCCATTTGTCCAAACCACCTGAACAATATCCAGTCAATTATCGCCACACTCACGTAGGTAAAGCGGACTTCCTGCCTTTCCCAAGCCAGGAAAACATAAAACGCGGCAGCTATCAGCAAGCTAAGCGGATAAAACTGAGTCGGACTTTCCAAAATAACAACTATTGGAATCAAGAAAGCAATTATTTGCCAAGGTTTTTTTGACCAACCCCAATTGTCCCAAGGCAAAATGTAAATGAAATAGGCAAATAGAGCAGTGAGGGCGACTTTCCAAGGCCCCAGCGGCCCGGAAATGTACTTGACTAAAGGCGTATTTATCCAGTAAAGTCGGATGCCAAAGGCTTCTACCCAACCCAAGTAAATCCAAATATCTGCCCATTGGCGATCGAGATTATTTCGTCCTTGCAAGAAAGCGTATTGAACTAATAAAGTACCAGTGACTAATCCTAAATTAAGACCGGATTCGATCGCATTTCCAGAGGCAGAAATCAGTAGAAAACTACTCAAAACCCAGTGCAGGTGAGCAAATATTTTTAGTTCAGGATTAGTTAAACCCAAATAATTGCTGAGCCAAGGAGATAAAATTCGATAGATATAAGTTAAAGTTGTGCCGAGAGTTGCCAGCACAATTAACCCGTCGCCAAAAGCTCCTCCCGGTGTTCTGAAAAGTTGATATAGTAGCGATTCGTAAGCAGAAACCGACACGCCAATTAATCCCAAATAAACCAAAGGTTTTAATTTTTGCTCTCGTCTACCAATGCCGATCGCAATTACAGACGCACCCAAAGAAATTAAACCCGTTCCATCCGTAAAGGTGTGCGATCGCAAAATCAAACCCAACAGCCCGTAAACCAAGGGTATAACATGAACACTAGGTAAAATTGTGCGATTGAGGTTGCGCCGCCGCCACACATCACCCAACAATTGTGTGGACAATCCGAGGGCAATATTCGCAACTGCCAGATTGATCGTATTGCGTGCTACCAAACTCAAACCAACTGCTGTCAATAACTCCAAACTCCAAGCCAAGGCATAAATTGCCCAAGGTGAAAGTTGCCGATAACTGCGGTAAATAATAGCAGCAATTATCCCCAAAGTCGCCGCAAATATTTTGATAGATGACTGCAAATTAAAGCTAGTGTCTGTGTATAAGCTAAAGGAATAAACTGTGATAGTTGTCAACAGCAGGCTGGCGAGTAAGAGTGCCCAACCATCGAAAGCTCGATCGTACATTTCAGCTAATTGAGCTTGCGAAGGTACGCGCGCCCCGTAGCGAATCATCCCAGCGCGAAGCAACCAGAGACACAAAAGTACGATCGTCCCAGCAATTATCCAATCCGAACCCAACACAAAACCAAATTCGTAAATTGCAGCGGCTGCGAAGCTCAAGCCAAATCCGACGGTAATTGCAGCCGCTGGCATTTCTACCAAAAAGTAAGTATTGACTAACATCAATACGATTGATACAGCCAAACGAATTAACCGAAATTCCGAAAAATTAAAACTCAGAAATTCTGCTGCAATCAGGGCGATCGAGCTGAATGTACTAGCAACTTGTCTGTGAGACAATTCGGTATATTTAGCAACAGCAGTCAAAGCCAAAGGAGTCACTAGCCAGACTAAACTCCACTGAGGGCGATCGGCAATAGGTGAAAGATTGCTTTGCAGCAGAATAAAGCTGAATCCTGCTAATACTAATCCCAAATACCAGCTACTTTGAAAGCAGAAAGGATGAAAGCGCCAAGACGGAGATGCTTGTTGAAAATTTACCGCTTTCATCTTGACAAAGAATCCCCATTCAGCTATCATCAAAACCAACAAAATAGCTGCCCACACTTCAGGAGTCTGGTTTCGGAAGCAAAAGTCAATTCCCGAACAGATTGCCGATAAGCCAGTAATATGTGTCAGGTAAACTAAACTTGCGGGTTCTCGCTGTTGACGAAGATCGGGAGTAGCTGGTGAAATTTGACTGGAATTATCCCCAACTGCATATTTCCAAGTTATCCAACCTAAGATGAAAGTAGAAGTTACTAAATTGACCGATCGCCAAAACGGATTAATTAAACTAACAACAGTTAAAACACCCCCCAAACCGAGAACCAGGTTTTCGCCAAAACGGGCAAGTTTAAATTTGTGCGATCGGTAGAGCCACTGCGCCACACTCACCGTTAAAATTAAATAAGGCAACAGTAAAACTCCCCAAACAGCCCAAGGAGTTTGCGCAGAATTTGTAAGCTTAGTTAAAAACGCAATAAATTGTGTTTGAATCCCAACCGGAATAACTCTCCACAACAGCCAAATACTCTGAATTCCCACTGCGAAAAGGATTAGCAAATCAAACTCTTGCCAAAACCTGACTAAGCGGTTAGAAAAAAACCAAATAGCCAATCCGCTAATTGCGATCGCCTGTAGCGGAATTTCGCGAAAACAAACCAGCCATCCCAAACCCAACAAAGCGCCTCCGGCTAATTGCCAGTTAAAAAAGTTGCTGGGAGTTGGCGGATCTGATGTATTATTTTTAATAGTCTCAGAAGCCTGGGGTTGCTGCCAATCGAGCCATGCTAAAAGCACGCCGCAAATCCCCAAAGCTAAACCCATTTGGGCGATATCTATACCCTTGACAAAAATCGCCCGACCGAGTAAAATTCCTAAAGAATAAGCTACTAAAGCCGCTTTTTTGTAAGTCAGAAAATCTCGGCTCAAACTGAAAGCAGCGGCGATCGTCTCAGCACTTCCCGCGCGCGCGATAGATTGCAACCGCTGTTGCTGAACTTGATAAACTGTAGCAGCGGCAGTCCCCACCGTACCCACATAAACCGCACCAAGGGAGAAGCCTGCAATTGCCCAACCCCACTGCAAATAACTCAATCCCAAATGATTTAGAGCGATCGATCTAGCTACATTTTTCCCCCATAAGTTTTGATACTGAGACTGGATAATCCCGCTAGTTATCCAAGTCAAAATGAGTGCCGCTACGATTGCTACGGCCCAATTCCAAGGATGTCGCCACAATCCAAAAGAATCCATCGCCCAAAAATTGATCGGCACTAACAACAACGTAACTTCTTGTAAAGTTTGAGCAGTTAAGTGCAAGTTAGACTGTTTTTTTGCCCAACTGCTAATTGCCCAAAAAGTTAAAGTATAAGCTAACAAAACTCCATATTGTCCGGCAGCCGGAAATTTTTCCCACTGACTGGCAGCTAAGACTCCAGAGGAGACAACTACCATGAACACTCCTAAAAATAACAGCCACACGACGCTAATTTCGGCGATTAGGGAGTCCAAAACTTGAGCGATAAAATTAGGGGTTTGAGTAGTTTCGGCGCGCCTTGGAACGTTTTTTGGGGTGCTGGGAAATGTTTTTTGTGTTGATAAGACAGGTACTTTTTGCTCTGGTGTAGGATCGATCCTCTTTGTTGGCGCAGCCCCCGTAGGGGCGGGCTCCGCTAACGGCCTAGCGTCAATTTCCGAAACGGCCACAGCGGGATCAGGAAGCGGGCAGACTAAATACTCGCGGCACAATTCCTCAACTTCAGCGGGCGAAAGCAAACCCAGCCGCATCCACTCATCCAAACCTGTCAGTAATTCAGGATGCGAGGCTAAGACGCTGAATTCAATTTTGCTCGGGAACCGAGATGAAGGAGACGACATCGGCTTAAACTGGTACTAGGTACATTCCAGCTATAGCCTAGATTACTTTCAAGCGAATATCCAAGTATTCCGCCATGAAAATTGGCACAATAAGTATTTACCGCAAAACTAAAAATTAACCGCATACATCTGCGTGTATCTGCGGTTAAAAACTTTAATTAGGACACAGCATTGCTGTATTCTTATACCAATTTTAAACGAAATAACAGTATTCTTATTCCCCCCCTTTGCAAGGGGGGGCTAGGGGGGGTCGAAGAGTGTTGCACGATTTTAGAGAAATGGTATTACTTATCGAAAGATTTCAGCAAAGTTTCTACACTAGCATTATGGTCTATGAAAGAAAACAAATGTTTGAAGAGCAGTTTTCCGTCTGCATCCAAAACAAACTGAGCCGGCAAAGGAGCACCTAAAGCTTGACCGGTTTGATAAGCCCGAAACACTCTTACGCCCGGATCGGAAAGCAGAGGCATTTTTAAGCCTAAATCTCTGACTACAATTTGACTTTGGCGATCGTCCGTACTCGTCACCATCAATAATTCTATATTGCGATCGGCAAACTGTTCCCACTTTTCATTCAAAGCTTTAATGTGAGGAAAACAGAAAGGGCAATATTGCTTTTCAGTAAAAATCCGCGTAAAAGCCAGAACTACCGGTCTATCGCCCCGATAATTCGACAGCCGCACCAATTTGCCATTATTAATATCCGGCAACTCAAAATCTGGCGTCATCTGTCCCAGCTTCAGAACATTAGTCGCGGGAACAGGCAATAAATTTTGGAAAAACCGCTGATTTAACAAGCCGCTAAAATCTGTAGAAGTCAGCATATTTCCTAATTTGGGAATGGGGAATCGGGAATCGGGAATTGGGGAAAGGTTTTGAGTTTTGAATTAAAAACTGTTTAACTCAAAAGAAAGCGGGCGGGCACTCATCGGCACCGCCCCTAGAACTCAAAACGATCGAGTTAGACAGCAGCAAAGAATACTTTGGACTTAACCGGATCGGGAGTCATGGTTTTGTCACCGGGCTGCCAGCCGGCGGGACAAACTTCATCCGGGTGAGACTGGACGTGTTGAATAGCTTGCAGAGTGCGGAGGGTTTCGTCCACGTTGCGGCCGAAAGCAAGATTGTTGATAGTAGAGTGTTGGATGATGCCTTCTTTGTCGATGATAAACAGACCTCTGAGGGCAACGCCTGCTTCTGGGTCGAGGACGTTGTAGTCGGCACTAATTGTTTTTTTGAGGTCAGCAACCAAGGGATAGTTGAGGTCGCCGACACCGCCGGATTTGCGGTCTGATTGTATCCAAGCGAGGTGAGAGAATTCGCTGTCAACGGATACGCCTAGGATTTCGGTATCGATTTTATTGAAGTCCTCGAAGCGATCGCTAAATGCTGTAATCTCAGTCGGGCACACAAAGGTGAAGTCCAAGGGATAGAAGAACAGGACTACATACTTTTTGCCTTTATAGTCTGACAGTTTAACTGTCTTGAATTCCTGATCCACTACGGCTGTTGCTGCGAAATCCGGTGCAGCTTGACCAACCCGGAGGCATTCACTCGTCATAGATTTTGTTTCCTTTCTTGCGAACTGTTACAAATATATCATACTCATAACGACTACAAGTATCTTCTGAAAATATCAAAAAAACACGCTCTCAAAATTGAGAGCGTGTTTTTTTTCGATTAAATTATGGCTCAGGCGGGATTTGAACCTGCGACCTTGGGCTTATGAGTCCCCTGCGCTAACCACTGCGCCACTGAGCCAAACTTACTTCACGATTTACTATCGTAGCACGGTAAGGCAAGCTATCTATCAATTTAAAAGAACAGAATTTCTCATAGCTTCCAATGAAAGCTATGAGTTTTGATAATTATTCAAAACCCATAACTTCCAACTGGTCGTTACCGAGAAGCGCTGGAATCATCCTTTGGCAGAAAAGCCATTGGATTGACAGCTCCCGATCCGGCGGGATGAATTTCAAAGTGCAAGTGCGGCCCGGTACTGAAGCCGGTGCTGCCCATTTCGGAAATTTGTTCGCCTTGAGCGACCTTTTGACCTTTTTGCACCAAAATTCGGCTGTTGTGGGCGTATACCGTCTCAGAGCCGTCTGGATGGGTAATTTCCACCAGATAGCCGTAGCCCCCGTCGTTCCATTCTGCATAGGTAACCACCCCGTCAGATGCGGCCACAATTGGCGTGCCGATCGGCCCTGCAATATCAATTCCCTTGTGCATCCGTCCCCAGCGCCAGCCGTAGCCAGAAGTGAGAACGCCCTTAGACGGCCAAATAAACCCGTTAGCCGACTGTTGTTTGCTGCCGTTAGGCAGATAAGTATCGGCACCAGAAAGCGGAGGCAGTTCTGGAGAAACCATGCGGCCCAAAGAGGGGTTGCTCAGAGGGTCGTAACCTTCGGCTCCCAAAGGAGCAGTTGCCACCACCGGCCTTTCCTGAGTAGAGGTAGAGGTCGGCGTTAGGTTAATCGGTTGCAGTTCCGCTGCGCGAGCGGGGTCAAAACGCTCTTGCTGCTGCTTCTGAACCTGCTCAGACCACGCTCTCGACGGCGGTCTGCTGATTTCATTCTGCACCGCCCCAGCATAGTCGGGGGTGTAGAGGTCGGGATTGAGACTTGGCAGCTCCCCAGATGGGTTGCCAGAGGCTACTTTCGCCTCTTGCTCGTCACTGGGAGCCAGGGACACGGCATTTGCGCCGATCGAATTGCGCTCGGCGCGATATTCCTCTCGCAGCCTGACAACTTCCGCCCTCAACCGTTCGGCATAAGGGCTCAGAGTCGGAGCCGCGGCCAGAGCCTCTGGATTCGACTCAGGTAAAGCGCTAGTTGGCTCGGCATTTGACACGAAGCTGACCGGCTGCGGGTATTCTCCCGCAGCGATAGCTGTAGCAGTTGCACTTGCTGGTATCGGCAGGGCACTGGTGTCAACTGCGCCTGTAAATGTTGGCTCGCCTTGAAGCTCCAGCTTTCCGGGGTTGCTGATGGTTTGAGAAACTTGAGTTAGCGGAATGCTGTTAATTTTGGGAACCATTGGTGCTGAAATATTGTTCAGACCTTCCAAGTTCGCCAAGGGAGAGACAACCGGCACGGAGGGTGCGGTTGCTGCAACGCCAGCACTGGCTA
The DNA here is from genome assembly GCA_031399265.1 of Cyanobacteria bacterium SOY_34_metabat_3. Classification (GTDB taxonomy): domain Bacteria; phylum Cyanobacteriota; class Cyanobacteriia; order Cyanobacteriales; family Microcoleaceae; genus Microcoleus. The sequence goes on from JANNOR010000077.1 coordinate 30,975, forward strand.
TTTCCGGGACAGACGAGCTCTTGTTGAAAGATGCCGGAGCCGAAGCCGCCGAAGAGACATATGTAGAGCTGGCAGAATCAGAGGCTGCCGCAGCCAGCGCTGGATTATTTGACCCAACTTGGGGAATTTTTAACCGTTGATTGACATTCAGCAAGTTGGGGTTGCCGAGTTTGTTAGCTGAGATCAGCTCTTTGGGCGATACGCCGTGACTGGAGGCGATCGCCTCTACCGTATCTCCCGGACGCACGCTGTAGAGAGCGCTTGCCGGAGCAGCGGTACTGTCAGCAAGGGGAACGAACCCAGCAGAGGGCAAACTCGGTGTTGCCAGAGATTGTTCAATTGACTTGAATGCTGACTCGGGCGATGCTGCTTGCAGGGCCCCACCATTCGGAATTACAGGTGTGGCCCAGAGGTCTGGAATGGCTGTCTGAGCGCCCGCTCCGGGGGATGCCAGCGTCGGTACCGACTCCGGCAAAGATGCAGGTGTAGATGAATTTGCTCCCCCCTCAGATCCCAAGAGTGTCCGACCAGATGCTGTGGTGCGGTTTTCCTGTTTTTTCAAACTATCGATCGCCCCGTCTGCGTTCGGGCTGTCGATCGAAGTTTGTGCTGGTACCGTCGTTGCCGGCCCTGGTGCTGCGGTTGATGTTGGCGCCCACAGGGCAGCACTATCCAACGGCTCGGAGCCAGTCAGATTTAACTTTTGTTCGGGATTGACCGCGGCAATACTGCCAGCGTTCTGTTGTGGCGCGGCTTCAGAAGCCTGCGGAATTCTCAGTTCTTGACCGACTTGGAGTACCGTATCGGGTTTGATGCCGTTGGCAGTTGCTAGTGCCTTGGGTTCAAGTTCATAGTCCCGAGACACCTCCCAAAGGGTTTGTCCCTGCTGCACCTTAACCGCCACTGGGTCCGAAGGAGATCCGGCCTGTTCGGCTGGGAAACCCTCAACTTGTGGGGAGGTAGCTGGCCCGTTGGCCGAGACTGGCTGTACTTCAGCGGTGGATTCTGCTGTCGGTGCGAGTTCAGACGCGCGAGCGCTGTCTCCATTTCTCGGCATCAGGATGCCAGAAGCACCTACCGATATTGCTAGCCCGATCGTGGCGAGAGAGCGAACTCTGCCAGTGCTGATAGTCTGTTTAGACGGTTCCGCAGAACCGTCTCTGTCGATTTCACTAGCCTGAACAGGCTTAATTTGGGGATATGTTCGTTTCAAAAAAACGACCTCCTACTGAGAAGCGCTAACTGTCCTTGGAAACACTCAAGGGGATCGCATGACGCTGAATTTAAATCAACAACCAAAAAAATTCTGATTGTTGATAGTCATCATGCTTAGGCAAGATTACCTTGCTTTTTAAATTTAGACAAGCTCGAACCGTCACAAATTTTAAAAGTTTCGGTAAAACCTGCTGCAATTACACCCCAAAAGCCTTACACCGCAATAGATGGAACGAATACATAAAATATGCGTTCCCGCACAGGCTATGACTCTCACCTATTGTTCGACTCTATGCCAATTTCCGGACTGCCTACAACCGTATATTTACTAGATATAGCGCGATCGTGCCAAGCAGCTACTCTCTGACACCCTAAATCGCTGAAATCCTCTGTTTTTAGCGCTGAATCATCTTGCGAGTAATTTGGTGTTGCTGATAACAATCTGTTTTTGGATGAATAAAATATATTAATTTCTGCTATCGAGATTCTCACCGCTTTGATACAAATTTCTTATATTTAAATCAAGATTTGGCAACCCCCAGCAGCGATTAAATATCTATATGTATATGTTGTGTTGATCGGGATTTATCCCAACTCGCCCAACTGTCGTTTAGCCTCAAATAAACCTACAGCGGCGCTCACGGAGAGATTCAGACTCCTGACTCCAGGCTGGCTCATGGGAATAAAAACTGTAGCGTCGCAGGCATCTAAGACGAATTGGGGAATCCCGGCAGTTTCCGAGCCAAACATCAGCCAGTCGCTGGGCTGAAATTGGAATTGAGCGTAATTGCATCGCCCGCCAGTGCTGAATCCGATCGATCGCCCTCCGCGCTGCTGGCGACAAGCCAAAAAAGCCGCTAAATCTTCGTGACAGTGGAGATTGACATAGGGCCAGTAATCTAAGCCCGCCCGTTTCAGGTGGCGATCGGTAATTTCAAACCCCAGCGGGCCTACTAAATGCAGTTCCGTGCCTGTGGCAGCGCAAGTGCGGGCGATATTGCCAGTATTCGGGGGGATTTGCGGGTGAATCAAGACAAGTTGGGGCATGAAGCTAATTAAAAGTGAAAAATACAGCTATTGAACAAGCTAGAAATCTACCCAAAGGTAGATACAACTTATAGCTTTTATTTATAACTCGTGTCGGACTCCATTGATTAAATATTCTGATTTGTTTTTCGGCGTGGGCGATCGACTTTCTCGCCGGAAATTCCGCCTATTTGTCTTGTTGGCCCAGTACGCACGCGCCAGGGGGCTAGTGAAAACCCCCGTTACGATCGCGACTGCTACTTCAAGCAACTAACTGGGCGCACAAGTTGTCTTCGAGCTCCCATTCTTGGTGAGCCATGCCATCAATTCCTTGGAGAATAATACTGCGAGTGTCCAAACCACTCTCATGCAGCTTCAACCACTGCTGAGCGGTGTTACCTTCCCGGAGAATCTTTTTGAGCGGCAACAGAAAGCAACTAAAGCCGCGTTTTTTGGCGTCATGCCAGACTTCTTGATAAATTTCCTCAATCCAATCTCGTGCCAGAATCTTTCTGCCATCTTGCCAGTGAGTGAGTTCGGCATCCAAACTTTGGCGAGATGCAGCAATTTCGTTAGCGTCTGTCAGTGCAACTAAATCTTCGTTACGGGTAGCCGCCGGCAAAGTGGACAGTTCTAGGGGGTCTAAACTGGGGTCTTCCATCATCTGCCAAATCCGAGCTTCTAGCAAGGCAGTAATCGCTAACAAAGCCAGAGGATTGACTTCGAGGTCGCAAATTCTCAGTTCCAGGCGGTTGAGACAGTACGGGCGGCGATCGCCATTTGGGCGCACGGCAGACCACAAATGGCGGACATTTTGCATACTGCCGAGTTCTAGCTGTTCTTGAGTCCACTGGATGTAATGCTTGTGACTTTCAAACAGGGGGACGATCGCCGGAGTTTTGGGAAACAAACCCCACCGAGTGGAATGATAGCCCGTGACTTCGCCGTCGAGAAAGGGAGAAGAGGCGCTCAAGGCAAGGTAAAGCGGTGCTTCGACGCGGGCGAGGCGAATTGCCCGCATCAGCATTTCTGGTTGGGAGATGCCGATGTTGATGTGAATGCTGGCGGTGACGACTTTGGTGCCGTAGGTTTGCTCGATGTAGGTATGGTAGGGGTTGTTCGGATCGGATCTGTAAAATCGATCGCTCCCTCCGAGAGACAGCGTACTTCCCGGCAGTAAGGTATAATCGCCCAATTCTTTGAGATACTCGCGCAGCCGGACTCGCGGCTTGACTAAGGCGCACAGCAGGCGATCGTAGCTGCACAGCGGGGCGGTCGTGTACTCCACATTGCGGCTATCAGGCTCGCGCACAAATCCCTCTAGATCGGCGACTATGCGATCGGACAGACCGACGACCTCACCTTCGGGAGTGCCGGTATACATTTCTACTTCAAAGCCTTTTGATAGCAGCACGTTTGTTCCTCAGCTAAGTTGAGTGCTAGTTTCTAGTATCCCAAAAATTGACCTGTTCGTACTATCTTCCGCAAGGAATAGCTAACATTATGCGCGACTGGCACTGAAACCGGGCTTTTGGGCGCCAGCAAGATAATCTTTAATGTAGGGTGCACCGAAAAGTATGGGGAAGTCGATCGGGGAGACAGATCAATGAATAAATTGCAAGTCAGTAGGAAATCTTTCTTCTTCTGGTTCTGGATCGTAAATATAGTCGCAGTCAAAGCGCAAAGCTTGAGAGTGACGGCTGACAGAAAATCCGCAGTGAGTAACCATTTCTGTAGTAAAACTAGCCATAACTAACTCAATCAGTTTTCTGTAAGAAATGTTAGGCTGTTGAACATAATAAGTGCGTCTGGCAAAAAATATTCTCTCATCTTTCGGTACAATTATGCCATTAATTCGGTGTGCGTGTTGAATCGGCTTGATATAGGTTTCAATAAACTGGGACTGATTTTTTTGCAGTCTCGCTAATCTCTCGTGGTGCAACCAGCTCATTTGAAACACAATTTTAATAAATTCAAAACCCAAAATGTAGTTAAAAACATTATTGCGTTCTTCTGTATTCAAGACGAAGCGGAGGGCCGATTCTAAATATTGGTCAGTTTGGCGGCTCGCTTGTTGAGCTGAGTGGATATAAAATTGTTTGATGTAGCTTCTTAAATCAGATTCATTTAATTCTTTTTTGACTCGAAATCTGATTAAATACTCTTTGACTCGGTTGAGAGTGTCTACATCTTCAAACATTTTTGAGACTAAGCCGTCGGCGGTGTAGTCATCTAAAAATTCTGCTTGCAACTCTGGAGTAGATGCACACAGTGTGTAGCAGAGGGACAAAACGTAGCGCCGCTGGTTCCAAGGCAAGCTTTCGGCCCAATCCTTTACTTCCACAGGGAGTTTTTCCAGCACGCTATCTGTGTGGGAGCGTTGAGAAAGGTCGGTATATTTATATTTTTTTTCGATCATTGCCTGAAACCTTATATTAGTAAATTTACTGGTAATACATCGCAGGTAACTAGCAGGGTAATGTAGAGGGAGGGAGTTGGAAGTTATATTTATTTTTTTATCTATCTTTAAGATACACGATGTAGCGAATACAGGGGGTGATCTATCTCACACTTTTCGGAACTTGCTATCACAAGTGTCAGCTTTCCATATCACATTTTGGGGCCGCGAGTGTCACGCGAAAAACTTGTTCGCGTCACTGTAGTAACGGCTGGTTTGGTTGATGATTGAGAAGAGTGATTCATAAGTTTTTGTTAGTAATAATTACTGAGATAAATCATAAACTCGACTACAAGTATTTTTCAGAGAAATCAGTGCCAATACTTAAGTTTTGTCGATCGCCTCGTCCAACCACTGCGGCAGTGGCTCGATCGCATTGCAGTGGCCGATCCGCAAATAGCTCAGTGGTTGTGCCAACTTATACCCGCACGGTGTCCTTTTGAGAGAGATATCCAGCTATGGGGACACCATCTTTTCCACATACCGCCTATGTGCAAGCTGAATCCTCTGTATGATGAATTAGTGGGGTTGCGTTTTCGATCGCTCTCGTTTTTGGCTGATGTATGCGGGGAAGATGTAACGCCGTACTGCTGATTGATGGGTGTCACACCTCGATCGCCCGTTGATACCAATTATTTACCGGGTGCGCGAACCTGCTAGTTGTTCGATCGCTAATTTAAGCCATAATAGTTGATAATATCAGTGGATGCCTCCACACAAAAGCGGGCATCCATCTTCGCGATCGAATCAATAATAACACCCAACGGTAACACCAAAAACAATAACTATAAAAATAATTTAACCAGCTACGTTTCCCTATGAAAATGAATATGTTTAACGCAACTGAACTGCTAATCAACGATTTTGTTTGGAGGCTGGTTGAAGGCTACCGCCACAGCTACGGCGGGTTCAAATCTGACTATGCCGAAATTATTGCTTGGGTAGCGGCTATGGCTTTAGAAAATATTGCGAATAGCGATGCTCTTTACCACAATGTGGAACACACTATTTTAGTCACATTGGTGGGACAAGAAATTCTGCGCGGGAAACACATCCGCGAGGGTGGTGTTTCCTGCGAACATTGGCTGCATTTCCACATTGCTTTGCTGTGCCACGATATCGGGTACGTCAAGGGCGTTTGCCGCCAAGATAGAACAGATTTGGGACTGTATGCGACGGGAATAGGCGACTTGAAATTAACGCTGCCTCGGGGGGCGACTGATGCTAGTTTGACGCCTTATCATGTCGATCGGGGGAAAATGTTTATTGACGAGCGTTTTGGGTGTAACAGACTGATTGATGCCGACTTGGTTAAGCAGAATATTGAGTTAACTCGTTTCCCGGTTCCTGCGGATGATGACTATCAAGATACTGCAAATTATCCGGGTTTGGTTCGGGCGGCTGATTTAATCGGCCAGTTGAGCGATCCGCGATATTTGCAAAAGATTGCGGCGCTGTTTTACGAGTTTGAGGAGACTGGACAGAATCGGGTTTTGGGGTATCAGAATCAGGGGGATTTGCGGGATGGTTATCCTAAGTTTTATTGGAATGTGGTTTATCGGTATGTCAAGGATGCGATCGGCTATTTGGAACTGACGCAGCAGGGGAAACAAATTGTTGCTAATCTGAGCGCAAATGTGTTTCGGGTGGAGCATTCTGAGGTAGCATTGGATCGAGTGGCTGTCTTTAGGTAGGGTTTGAGTTGATTTGGGAAACTTTATGAATTTCCCCCCATACGATATAGCAGAACATCGTAAAAAATGGCTAGCCCCACACTGGTAAGCAAATCATTAAATGTTTTGATTTTCGTTGCCAGATAGACGCCAGATAAATTGAATCATTGAAGCGCTAGGATAAAGGAAAATTACCATGAGATTTATCAACCCCAAAACCGATTTTGCCTTCAAAAAAATATTCGGTTCCAATCAAAGTAAACCAATTTTAATCAGCTTTCTCAATGCAATGATTTATGATGGCAATCCCACCATCGCTGACTTGGAAATTATCGACCCGTATTTAGCATCGAGAGTACAGTATCTCAAAGACTCTTACTTGGATGTCAAAGCTCGACTTGCAGAAGGCGCAACTGTAATTATCGAAATGCAAGTTTTAAATGTAGAATCTTTCGCGAAACGGGTGGTTTACAATACTGCGAAAACTTACTCAACTCAACTGATTCGCGGTGAAGGTTACTTTAAGTTAAAGCCTGTAATTGCTTTGACAATTACTGATTTTGAAATGTTTGACAACGATCGAGAAGTAATTTCTCACTTTGTCTTCAAGGAAAAAAAGCGTTTATTTGATTATGTCGATCCAGAGATCGAACTGATCTTTATCGAATTGCCGAAATTCAACAAACAATTAGATGAGTTAGAAACTTTGACTGATAAGTGGGTTTATTTTATGAAAAATGCTCCCAGTTTGGAAGTGGTACCGCAAACAATGGAAACAGTGTCGGAAATACAGCAAGCTTTTGAGATTGCTAATGAAACCAACTTGAATCCAGAGGAGTTGGCAGATTTAGAAGCACGCGAAAGGTATATTCTGGATCAGCAGGGAATCTTGCGCAAGGGAATTGAAGAAGCAATGCAGCAAGGAATGCAGCAAGGAATGCGAGAAAAAGCTTTGGAAATTGCTAGGCAACTTCTGAATGTACTGGACAATCAAACCATCAGTCAAACTACTGGTTTGAGCGTTGAAGATATCCAAAGTTTGCGGGAGTAACGATCGCACAACACGATAAAATCGCTTTGCAGTGAGGACTTCAGTCATAAAACTCGCTCCGACAGAGTTCCTCACTACAACCCCATAGACAACTCCGCCATCTGTCTAAAGAAAGATTTTATTAAACGAGTAAATTCCGTGTGATGCTGTATGATCCTGTAAAAGTCAGTCTGAGGGGAAAGCTATCTCCGACTCTAACTCCGAATAACTGACCAATCTTACAATATCAAAAAATATATCTCATGACATCAGTCACTCCCGATCAAACTTCCTCTCAATACGAAGTTACCGAACCAGAAGCAAAAATTGAGTCTCTGGTAGCAGAAGTTAAGCCAGAAACCGAACTCGATTTAGAATTCCTTTACACCCGAGACATTGAATTCCGACAAGAAACAATTTATTTCATTGTAGTCGATCGCTTTTACGACGGCGACCCCGCAAATAACGAAGGCCCAAACCCAGAACTTTACGATCCAGAAGGCAAAGATTGGGGCAAATATTGGGGGGGCGACTTGCAGGGAGTTATCGACAAACTCGATTACTTAAAAGATATGGGTGTTACCGCAGTTTGGCTGACTCCCCTGTTTGAGCAAGTAGAAGCTTTATTCGTCGAACAAGCTGCGATTCATGGGTATTGGACAAAAGATTTTAAGCGGCTAAATCCCCGATTTATTGCCAAAGGCGATAATCCTTCTGTCAACCAAACACAAGAAACTAAAGATACCGTATTTGACAAATTAGTAGACGAGTTGCACAAGCGAAAAATGAAACTCGTCCTCGATATTGTCTGCAATCACAGCAATCCGGATTTTAGCGGCAAAAAAGGGGAACTATACGACGATGGCGTCAAAATAGCTGACTTTAACGACGATGAAGATGACTGGTATCACCACTACGGCGAAGTCACAAACTGGGAAGATGAATGGCAAGTTCAAAACTGCGAACTGTCTGGTTTAGCAACTTTTAACGAAAACAATATTGCCTACCGCAGTTACATTAAGTCAGCAATAAAACAGTGGCTTGATAGAGGTGTTGATGCTTTGCGGGTTGATACAGTCAAGCATATGCCGATCTGGTTTTGGCAGGAGTTTACTGCGGATATTTTAACACACAGACCTGATGTTTTCATTTTTGGCGAATGGATTTACAGCGACCCGAGAAATGACCTTTCTGTGGAATTTGTCAACGAGTCGGGGATGACTATTTTAGATTTTGGGCTGTGCGTGGCAATTCGAGAAGTATTGGGAAAGGGTGCGGAAGCGGGATTTCAGTTAATTCAGGATGTACTGAATTTGGATCGCCGCTACTACGGGGCGACGGAGTTGATTACTTTTATTGACAACCACGATATGCCGAGGTTTCAGTCGCTGAATGCCGATCGGCAAATGCTCAGGTTGGCGATAAATTTAATCATGACAAGTCGCGGCATTCCGTGCCTTTATTACGGCACTGAACAGTATCTGCACGATGATACTGATGGGGGAAATGACCCTTACAACCGCCCAATCATGGAAAACTGGGATACTGATTCGCCTATTTACCGAGATGTGCGGTTGCTGTCTGGACTGCGACGGCTAAATCCAGCTATTTCGATGGGGAGTCAGTGGCAAAAATACCTGACTCCTGATGTTTATTGTTACGTGCGCCGCTATCGCGATTCGGTGGTGTTTGTAGCGATGAATCGCGGCGATTCTGTTACAGTAGAAACGGTTGATACTGAGTTGCCTGATGGAGAGCATACGGAGGTTTTATCGCGCCGCAAGTTTGAAGTTAAAGATGGGATGCTGTACGATTTAGAGCTGGGCGCGCGGGAAGTAATGATTTTTAGCCGCGTCGGAGAGCGAGTTAAGGCGAAAACGATCGTGCGGGCGCAGCTTAACAGCGTTAAAACCCAGCCTGGGGAAAGAATTATGGTGATCGGAGATTGTCCAGAATTGGGTAATTGGGATATTAGCAAGGCTTATCCGCTGGAGTATATCAATACTAATACTTGGTTTGGGGAAATTCCTTTTGATGAAAGTGCGGGGAAGTTAATTGCTTATAAGTATGTGCTGCTGCGGGAAGGATTGTCGCCGCTGCGAGAAAATTTGGTTTGCCGCCGCTGGGTTTTGGCTTCGGAAGGGACTGTGAAATGGCGGGATAAGTGGGCGAGTGGACGCGAGTCTTGAGTGCGTGACTTTTGAGTTGATCTGGCGGGTTTTTAGAGTTTTTTTGTTGCTTAATTATGTAGGGTGCGCATTGCGCACCTTACTAACTGGTGAACTCGGGCTAATTATGTAGGGTGCGCATTGCGCACCTTACAAATTGGCGATCTGTGGCGAGTTTAAAGCGATCGCAATTTTTCGACTAAAGTATCGACATAAAGTTCGCTGTTGTGCTGGTTAACGATCGTATCGTAGCCTCGCTGCGCCAGAGATTTAGCTTCTTGAGGGTTTTTTAGCAAATCGACGATCGCCTCGCGCAAAGCTGCTGCATCTCCGACATCGACCGCTTTAGTAATATCCAACCCTAAATAATCTACCATGCCTTGAGTACGAGTAATGGTGACCGGCCGCTTGCAGGCTGCTGCTTCCAACAAACCCTGCACTCCAGCAGCATATTTATTCTCCGTCAAGCAAACTGCAACTACGTCTGCATCGCGGTAAAGCTGTACTAAATCCGGCCATTCGTAGAATTTGCGGGACATATTTTCTGGCATAGTATCGGGGAAAGCTTGCGATAAAGCTTTGGCATCTTTAGAAAAACCGCTAATTTTTACGTCAACATCTAAATCGGCAGTTGCTGCTGCTAGAACTCGGTAGTCGCGCTTTTCTAATCCGACGCTAACAACTGTCTGCCGCTTTTTCTCGCTTGAAACGGGGCCAGGTGTAAAAAACTGGGTGTCTGTCTGTTCTAAAAGTAGCAAAATTCGTGATTCAGGTAGGCCGATATAGTTGCGCATGAAATCAGTTTGAGGGCTGGCGCAGGCCATGAATATGTCGATTTTGTCGGCTAAACCGAAGAGTTTTAGGGCGACGCGGCCGCGCAGCCGATCGATATTGTGGAAATATACAACAACTTTTGGGCGATCGGACAGTTGCCCGCACACCGCCGCCACTGGAATGCCGATGTCCTCACCTGTACAAAATATCACGTCGCCGCTGCTGACTTGCTCGGACAATTTGCGCGCGGCGGCCCAATGTTCGGGTTTAGAAGAAATTTTCGATCGCAGTTTGTCGCTCAGCGATATCGCTGAGCCATCCGGGGCGTGAACTGTGGCATTTAACCGGTCTCTCAGGGCCCGCAGGACGTGGCGGGGGCATTTGCCTAGTTGGGCATCGCGGTCAATTCCATCTAGGTCTATTTTGCGACCTAATGCCAAATGGTATTTCAAAGTATTCTCCTTATAATCCTGCTGGTGCTGGCACAAATTATCTAACCTCAGAAGATTCTATCCTCTACTGTTGAAAGTGCTGGTGCGATCGGTCACTCGATTTGAGATTTGAGATTTGAGATTTGACGCTACAGATGAATCTGACTCCTGTCTGTACCTAATAGACATCTCCAATAATTATTGTGGAACAGACCCCCGTCGCCTGTTCAAAGCTGGCTATTCGGTCGATGTCTGATGTCAAAAATTGTTTTGAGTTCCCCGAATCCTGTCTGGGGCTGGTATCGCAACCGCCCGCTCGGATCTGGAAACCTGGTTTCTTGACACCCGCGCCCAAATCCTGTACGAGTCAAAAACAGTGACTTCCGACCGATCGAGCGATTCAAATGAATTAAGCTTTTAAGCTGAAGTTAGCTGAAGCATTTATGTTTAACCTCATGTATATTTCTCCAGAACAAGACGAAAAAATTCGCTACACCATGCGCGAGTGCGGTCAAGAAGCTTACAAGCTTGCAGCCCAACCTTTTGAAGTTTCTGAGAAAGGCCCCAACGACTACGTAACGAGTATCGATCGCTACCTAGACCGACAACTCTCGGCAGCATTTAGCGCTTTGTTTCCTGAAGACGGCAGGATAACGGAGGAAAACACCGCCTCCAGAGCAGCTTACCGGGCAAATTACCAGCGCCTCTGGTGCATCGATCCCCTGGACGGGACGGAGGGATTTATTCAGGGAAAACAGCACTACGCCCTGATGGTAGGGCTGCTGGTTGACGGGGAACCGGTCGCCGGTTGGCTCTACGCCCCGGCTTTTGACACAATGTATTTCGGCGGCAAAGATTGGGGATTGTTCCAAACTGTCGGAACCCAAGCGCCGCAGCCGATCGCTATGAGCAAACCCCCCGCTCCGACAGCGTTTAACTGTAAGATTATTCTCGGAGACAGAGACCGGGAAAACTACGCCGGGGCGATCGCCCAAAGTATCCCCGGAGCCGAATTTTACTCGCTCGGCAGCTTTGGCTTAAAAGTGATGGAAATCATACAAGGTCGAGCCGGTTTGTACCTGTATTTCAACGGCAGAGTTAAACTGTGGGATACTGTTGGGCCTGTGGCTTTGGCAAAAGCAGCCGGATTAATTTGCTGCGATTTGCAAGGTCAACCGCTGAGGTGGACGGCCGATGCGATCGAACCGGAGACTCTGGCCCACACGCAGTCGATCGCGATCGGCTGGCCCGATTACATAGAACCTCTGTTGGCCAAAATTCAACAGGCAGTGGGACGCTTGTAAACCGGTTTAAGATTAAAGAATCTGCAAATTTTACATGAACCGCGCCTCTGCACCCTTATTATCAATTAAAGGAGCAACAGATTGTTTGCGTTCCCTTTCCATCGATCGTTCCCTAACTGTTGGCTGTCGCCTAATCATATTTCCCACCTCCGCGAGTTTGCATGAAGACAGAAGCTTTCAGTGAGCTGTTCCCCCTATTTAAGGGTGCTAACCCAGAAACCTTGGGAGGGCTGCTATCAAACGCCGTCAAGCATGAGTATCCCCCAGGCCGAGCTGTGGTGATGGAGGATTCTTGGGGCAACGCGATTTATTTTGTGGTGTCCGGCTGGGTCAAAGTCCGCCGCCTGTCTAACGATCGAGCTGTATCGATGGCTATTTTAGGACGGGGTGCTTTCTTCGGCGAAATGGCCATTCTTGACGAATCTCCCCGATCGAATGACGTACTTGCTCTATCGCCCGTGCGGCTGATTAGCGTCACCGCTCAGCGATTTATCCAAACCTTGTTTAAAGACCCGCAATTGCATCACCGGATGCTGCAACTGATGGTGCGGCGGCTGCGCCAAACCAATCTCCGCTCTCAACTCGGAAACCGCCAGCCAGCGGTTAAACTAGCAAATATTTTAGTCGAGCTGGGAGAAAACTACGGTCAGAACACTGCTGAGGGCAAAGATATCTTCAACATCCCTTATCAAGACTTAGCTGATGTCACAGGTATCACCCTAGATGAAACCAGCAGAATTATGGAAACCTTGGACAGTAAAAACTGGATAAAAGTCGATCCAAACCACCAAACTATCCATTTGATCAACCTCAAACATTTGATGAATTTGGCAAGTAAATGATTGATGTCACTTCTTTAAATACCTCCTCCGCGGACGGCAACCAGAAGGAGCAACTAACAGCGCCGACAATTCAATATTCGGTAGCAATGCCCAATCCTGAATCCCACCTGTTTGAAGTGACTTTGCGCTTAGCCGGTTGGTCGGAGCCAGTTCTGGATTTAAAAATGCCTGTCTGGACTCCCGGTTCTTACTTGGTTCGAGAGTACGCCCGCCACTTGCAAGATTTTAGCTCGCAAGGAGGCGAAGGTGCTTTACCTTGGCGCAAGCAAAGCAAAAATCACTGGCAAATCGAAACCGATTCAGTGTCAGATATCACGGTTTTTTACCGCATATTTGCCAACGAACTGACAGTCAGAACCAATCATTTAGACTCAACTCACGGTTATTTCAATCCGGCGGCTCTGTGCTTTTTCTTGCCCGGTTTTGAGCGCAATTGCTACACAGTAACAATCGTGCCACCTGAGCCGAAATGGCGCACCGTGACTACTTTGCCACCTGTTCCCGGGGAAAATCTTACTTTCGCTGCTGCTGATTTTGACACTTTGGTAGACAGTCCTTTTGAAATTGGCTGTCACGAAGCGTACGATTTTGAGGTGATGGGAAAAGCCCATCAGCTAGTGGTTTGGGGAAAAGGCAATTTAGAACCAGATCGCCTAATTCGAGATATCCAAAAAATCATTGAAGTCGAGGCAAAAATGTTCGGCGGTTTGCCTTACGAACGTTATGTGTTTTTGCTGCATTTATCCGGCTCTGGTTTTGGCGGTTTGGAACACAAGGAGAGCTGCACTCTCAACTATCCGCGTTTTAATTTTCGGGCGTCTGACAAGTACGAACGCTTTATTCAATTGGTGGCTCACGAGTTTCTTCACCTCTGGAATGTTAAGCGCATTCGACCGAAAGCTCTCGAAGTATTTGATTACGAACAAGAGAACTACACTCCTTCTTTGTGGTTCTCTGAAGGCACAACCAGCTATTATGATTTAGTGATTCCTTTTCGAGCTGGTCTCTACAGCGTCAAAGGTTATTTCCAAAGTATGTCTAAGGAAATCACTCGCTTGCAGACGACTCCGGGGCGGAACGTGCAGCCTGCGAGCGAGTCGAGCTGGGATGCTTGGATTAAACTTTATCGCCGGGATGCTAACAGCGATAATTCGCAGATTTCCTATTATTTGAAAGGGGAAGTTGTTTCGTTTTTACTCGACTTGTTGATTCGAGCTAAACATAGCAACGAACGATCGCTCGATGATGTGATGCGCTTGATGTGGCAGCAGTTCGGCAATGCGAATCTGGCTGAAAATGACGATTTAGACCAAAAATCGGAAACAAGGGCCAAGCCGGAGAATCTAACATCAAACGGACAGTCAAATTTTGCTTCCGGGCCAACAGAAATCGGCTTTACTCCCGAACAGTTGCAAAGTGCGATCGAGTCCGTGGCAGATATGGATTTAAGCGATTTTTTTGCGCGGTACATAGATGGCACTGAAGAACTGCCTTACAACAAGTATCTCGAACCTTTTGGGCTGGAACTTGTCGCAGGTGAAACTAGCCAAATACCTCGGATTGGTTGGACATTGGGTTCTGAAAATGGACGCGAAATGATTAAGTTTGTTGAAGCAGGATCTCCCGCACAACTGGCCGGAATTGACGCTGGGGACGAGTTGCTGGCGATCGCCGGTTTTCGGGTAAATGCAGAACAAGCGAACGAGAGGCTTAAGGATTATCAGCCGGGAGATGCGATCGAAGTAACAGTTTTTCACCAAGACGAACTGCGTACTTGTCGCGTTACTCTCGCCGCGCCGCGCCCGACGCGCTACTCGATCGTACCCGCAGAACAGCCCACTGCTCTTCAGAAACAAAACTTTACTGGATGGCTGGGAGTTCCCATATCACATTTGTGACATAAATGAAGGGGAAAGGGAAACAAAAGACAAGAAGCAATCAGGCAAAATTCCCGATTACCAATTAGCAATTACCCATTACCAATTTTAATTATGCAAACCCCACCTCCTCCATCAATTACGCCCCGCCAGATGAACCTGCTGAGAATTGTTGCTTCTATGGCCTGGGCTGACGGCGAACTCGCGACAGAAGAAGTTAATTTCATGCTCGATCGCTTTTGCCGTTTATTTGCGCCCGAAACCGAGGCGCAGCAAATGCAACAGGAACTGCGGGATTACATCATGCAAAATATCCCCCTTGATGAGTTGATCTACCAACTAGAAACTCAAGATGAAAAGGAATTAGTTTTGCAACTCGGCTATGAAGTGATTTCATCTAGTTCTCGCACTCCCGACGAACCGAAAATTAACACCGAAGAAGCCGCAGCTTATCAAAAATTAGTGCAGTTGCTGAATCTTCCAGAGGATGCAGTCAAGCGTCTTGAAGCAGAATCATCGGTGACAGGTAATTCGGACGGAATTGTAGAGAAGATGGCTCAAAAATTAGAAAAGTTCATCAAAGGCTAGTTCGTGACTTGTGCGCCTTGGCTGAAAAACCCGGTTTCTTCCTAAATTTCTCCTTACTAAACCTCAAATTTTTCGGAGGAACCGGGAATAAGTTTTCCACGCGCAAGTATTTTTACTTACGTAAGTCTACAGTTTTTCTAATTATGTAGGGTGCGCAATGCTAGCCCTGTCAAGGTGTTCCTTATTCAGGATTTTTCGTGAATGCAAGAACGGTAAAGGTCGAGTCATGAAAAGCTTGGCAACTCTAGGAGTAAACTTAGAGCAGCGACTGTTGCCGTTCTCTTCGACATAAGGCGCTCGGTATAATGGTTGAAGCTTTCTATCAGACTGTGCAAGCTGTTAGTTCACAACATCAAGCAGCATTTAGGAGGACTGAGTAAATGTTAGATGCCATCTTTGGACGATTTGTCAAGCAAAGTCCTGTCAGTGTCATGGTACGCAGCTTAATGGAACGAGTATTCAACGCAGAACAACTCGACTCTATATTTGAGAATCATGCCACTCGCCAGTATACGCGAGAACTACTATTCTCCAGTATCGTAGACTTAATGAGCCTGGTAGTTTGTGGCATCTATCCTTCTGTGAATGCTGCATACCGAGCCAAAGCCTCCGAACTCAATGTCAGTCGAACAGCGGTCTATGACAAACTCAATGGTATTGAATTAGATGTCAGTGCTGCGCTCTTACGAGAAACTGCTGCTTCTATGACTACTGTGATGCAGTTTATGGAAGGTGAACCACCAAAATTACTAGCTCCTTATCAACTCAGAATCATTGATGGTAATTGTTTGGCTGCAACAGATCATCGGCTTGAAGCTCTGAAACCCTATGCAGCTAAAGCTTTGCCTGGCAAGTCTTTGGTCGTACTTGACCCGGACTTGAGAAGGGCGATTGATGTGTTTCCTTGTGAGGATGGTCACGCTCAGGAACGTTCTTTATTTGAGTCGGTATTACAGCGGGTGAAAGCTGGTGAATTATGGATTGCCGATCGCAATATGTGTACGCAAGGATTTCTCTTTGGTATCTGTAAAGCCTCTTCTGATTTTTTGATCCGAGAACATAAAACTCTGCCACAGCAAGCAATCAGTGAATTGCAATTCCAAGGTGATGTAGAAACTGGCTCTGTGAGTGAACAAACAGTTGCTCTCACTTATGAGGGTAGCTGTTTGAAAGTGCGACGGGTGGTATTGCGGTTAAAAAAAGTTACTCGTGATGGCGATCGGGAAATTGTCATACTGACAAGTTTACCTCAAACTGTTGCCAGTGCGACCGATGTCGCCGAGTTGTATCGGGGTCGTTGGAGTGTTGAAACTTTATTTCAAACCGTGACTAAGAATTTTGAGGGTGAAATTCAAACCTTGGGTTATCCCAAGGCTGCTTTATTTTCTTTCTGTTTAGCTCTAGTTTCTTACAATATTTTAGCTGTTGTCCGAAGAGCTTTAGGCAGTGTACATGGTGTCGGTAAAATTGAGTCGAGTCTATCGGAATTCTACTTAGTTGATGAAATCCAAGGGACTTATCGGGGCATGACTATAGCCTGTGAACCTGATAATTGGACATATATTCAGGCTTTATCCCTGTCTCAATTAGCCGATTTTCTGTTGAATTTGGCTGCACGAGTGAATTTGAAGTCTTTCCTGAAGCAGCCACGTTCCCCTAAGAAGAAGAAACCACCTTTAATTGTGGACTCACGTCGTCGTCATCTTTCTACAGCAAGGCTTCTAGACCAGGCTCGGCAGTCACCTTGACAGGGCTAGGTGCGCAATGCGCACCGATGCGCATTGCGCACCCTACTAATACTTTTTATTATTTAATTTGTCCGTAATTTCTCTCTGTTCGTTTCTATCCTTCATAGTACACTGTAGGATTAGAAACCAATTTGTTGACGGGAATAAAAAGTTATGCTCCCAGCTTTAAGGATTTCTGGCTATGACTTGCAAGAACTGATCCACCAGGGAACTAACACGGCTATCTATCGGGCAGTATCGCTAATCAACCAACAGCCCGCAATCCTCAAAGTTTTAAATACAGAATATCCTACGCTAGAACAGATAACTCGTTTAAAACACGAATATCAGATAACGGCATATCTCGATTGCGAGTATGCAGTCAAAGTCGATCGCCTTGAAACTCACCCGAATTGCTTGGTATTAGTCTTAGAGGATTTTGGCGGCATCTCCCTCAAACAGTGGATAGCAAGGGCTGATATTGTAGAATCGGCAACGGCGCGCTACCAATTGCCGATCGCCCAATTCTTAAACATTGCCGTCCAATTAGCAAAAGCTTTAGTATTCCTGCATCAAAATCAAATCATTCATAAAGACATAAAACCAGCCAACATTATCATAAACCCCGATACAAATCAAGTAAAAATCGCTGATTTTAGCATCGCCTCGCGGTTAAATAAAGAAACGGCCCACTTAAAAAATCCCGATCGCCTAGAAGGAACTCTCGCCTATATGTCCCCGGAACAAACCGGGCGCATGAATCGGGTGGTAGACTACCGCAGCGACTTCTACTCTCTCGGTGTCACCTTTTACGAACTGCTGACCGGAAAATTGCCATTTCACAGCATCGATCCACTGGAATTAGTACACTGTCACATTGCCAAACAACCTATTTCCATTCAACAATTAAACCCGCAAATTCCCCAAGTTTTGGCAGAGATTACAGAAAAGTTGATGGCAAAAAATGCCGAAGATAGGTATCAAAGTGCAGCCGGATTGTTAGGAGATTTAGAGCGCTGCCAGAATCAAAATTTGAGTGAAGGTATAATTTCTAACTTTATTCCCGGACAACTGGATAGGATGAGTCAGTTGTTAATCCCGCAAAAACTTTACGGGCGAGAAGCACAAACAGCACAGTTATTGCAAGCCTTCGATCGAGTCAGCAAAGGTAGCGGTGAAATTGTCTTAGTCGGTGGCTATTCCGGGATTGGCAAATCAGCATTGGTACACGAAATTCTCCGCAATTTAACCAAGCAGCGCGGCTACTTAATTTCGGGAAAATTTGACCAATTCAAGCGCAATGTTCCCTACGCTTGTTTCACTCAAGCCATGCGGAGTTTGGTGCAGCAGATTTTGACCGAAAGTGAATCTCAGATTGACTTGTGGCGAGATAAACTGTTGAAGGTTTTGGATGCGAATGCTCGAATTGCGATCGAAGCTATCCCCGAATTAGAGTTAATTTTAGGGCCGCAGCCAGACATACCCGAACTCGGTGCTATTGAATCGCAAAACCGCTTCAACCGAGTTATGCAGCAGTTTGTCCAAGCAATTGCTAGTGCGGAACATCCTTTAGTAATGTTTCTCGATGACTGTCAGTGGATAGATAGGGCAACAGTCAATATGTACCAACAAAATTGCCTCGAAAAAATGCCTTACCTCCTGGTGATTGTTGCTTATCGGGATAATGAAGTCAGCCGGACACATCCGTTTATGTTAGCGAATAAGGCAATTCGCGCAGCGGGAGTTCCGATGACAGCGATTACTTTAGCACCGCTAGCAATTGGACACGCCACTCAACTAATTGCTGAAACTTTGAGCTGTTGTGCTGAAACAGCGACACCGTTGGCAAATTTGCTCGTTGAAAAAACGAACGGCAATCCATTTTTTCTCAAGCAAATGGTGAAGTATTTGTATCAAAAAGGCTGGCTTGAATTTAACCAGCATACGGCTTGTTGGCAGTGGGATATTCAACATATTGAACGGCAAGAAATTTCAGAAAACGTTGTCGATTTAATGGCAAATAAAATTCAAACTTTGTCAAATGCAACCCAAAAAGTTTTACAATTAGCTGCTTGTATAGACAATCAGTTTAGTTTGGATGTGCTATCGGTGGCAAGCGGACAATCTTGGAGTAAAATAGCGCGGGATTTGTGGGAAGCGTTGCAGGTGGGGTTGATTTTACCTGTCGGTAATAGCTATCAGATACTGCAAGTATTTGAGCCAGAAGAGTTGGAGAAGTTGGGCAAAACGCCGGGAGAGGTATGCTACAAGTTTATGCACGATCGCATTCAGCAAGCTGCCTATGCTATGATTCCTGACGAACAGAAAGAACGGGTTCATTTGGCGATAGGACGTTTGTTATTACAGGAAAGCAGTGAAGCCCAACGCCAGGAACGAATTTTTGATATTGTAAATCATTTGAATTTTGCTCGCGGGTTGATTTGCGAGTTGAGTCAATGCTATGAATTGGCCCAGTTAAACTTGCAGGCGGGCAAAACGGCTAAAGCTGCTTCCGCGTTTGAAACTGCGCTGACTTTTTTTCAGTCGGGCTGCAATATTTTGCCGGCACAAAGCTGGGAAGATAATTATGCGCTAACTTTGGCGCTGCATTTGGAGTTGGCTGAAGCTGAATATTTGAATGGTAAAAATGACACAGCTTTGGTAATTCTAAATTCGATTATCCCGAAAACTAGGACATTATTAGAACGGTGTCAGGTTCATGAGTTAAAGATGACTTGTTTGCGGCTGAAAAATGATTTGATTGCTGCTTATCAGTTAGGTATCGAGACTTTGCAATCTTTGGGAATTGAGTTTGAAGCTTACCCGGATGATGCGTATTTACTACGGGAGTTAGCGAAGACAAAAGAAATGATTGGTGATAGGTTGTTGGCCGATTTGGCAGATTTACCAGCACTCACCGATCCGCTGCAACTCGCTGCCCATCGGATTTTGAAAGAACTTAACCCGATCGCCTTTCTTACCAGTCCCAATGCTAGATTTCTCTGCGCGATGAAGTTGGTGCAGGCAACAATCGAATATGGCAATTGCCGAATTTCTGCATTAGGCTATATTTTGTATTCCTTGACTTTGATTGTTAAATATCGCGAGATGGAGGCCGGTTGCGAAGCTGGAGAACTGTCTATCAATCTTTATGAACGTTGGAATTTATCTGAATTAGGTGCTTGCATTTTGCATATTTGGGCAGACTTAATGCACCAGAGTAAATATATTGATGAGTGCAAAGTTGTGATGCTCAAAGCTTTTAATATCGGCTTAGAAACAGGTGCTTATCAGTGGTCTGGATACGCTGCGGCTAATTATCTAGTAGTCACCTTTTTTAGCAATGCATCATTGCAGAGAGCCGCCGAAGCTATTGATGAGTTCATTCCAATTTTGGAAAAGATAGATCCTAATCTATTAGCCTATTCTTTTTTAAACAAGCAGGTAATTTATCAACTTACTTGCACTGCCGAAACTGCGGAAAATCCCCCAACTTTTATCGACGAAGCTGCGCTTTTGAAATTTGCTGAAACCTCTGCTGATTTGGTTACTTCTTTTGTGGTTTACCTTTACAAACTAACTATAGCGAATTGGTTTTGTGAGGTCGATCGAGCGTTAGAATATGCTAATATTGGTGTTAATTTTTTGGCTAGTGTAGCGGGCGTGTTTGTAAGTCCGGTTTTTTATTTTCACCGGGCGATCGCCCTTGCTGCTGCTTGTACAGATGCCAGTGAGGGCGATCGGCAACTCTACCAAGAACAGATCGACATTTGCCTAGAAGAACTTCGAGAATATGCTGAAAACTGTCCTGCGAATTATCAGCACAAATATTTAGCAATCCGGGCGGAAGCGGCGCGGTTGTCGAGACAAAGACATGAAGCATCAGAATACTACGATCGTGCGATCGCCCTAGCAATCGAAAACCGCTTTTTTCAAGATGCTGCACTAATTAACGAATTAGCTGCGAGATTTTATCTATCGCAAAATCGGCTGATTTTTGTCAAAAGTTATCTCAACGATGCCAGAGTGTGGTATCTCCAGTGGGGCGCAACAGCTAAAGTCCGTCAATTAGAAGAATACTATGGCAATTTATTTCCTGAAGCTATAGAATCCCGAATTGCTGAAACTGTAACTGCGAGTACATCTAGTCATGCTAATATCTTGGATTTAGCAACGGTAATCAAAGCTTCTCAGGCAATTTACAGTGAAATTGTCTTAGAAAAATTGTTAAAAAAACTGCTGCATATTATTTTAGAAAATGCTGGCGCGCAGAAAGGCTGCATTATTTTAGAACAATCCGGGCAAATGTTTGTGGAAGTGTCGGATACTAATCTACAGGATTCAGCAACATTTCAAGAGTCAATACTGCTTGAAAATAGTTCAGATATTCCTGTTTCTATAGTCAAGTACGTTTCGAGAACTCAGCAACCTTTGGTGTTGAGCGATGCAGCTAAAGAAACAATTTACCAAGCTGATACTTACATTCAAAGTTGCCAACCAAAATCGATCTTATGCGCGCCTATTTTGTATCAAAGTAAGTTGATTGGTATTGTGTATTTAGAGAATAATCTGGCGGTAGGAGCTTTTACGCGCGATCGGCTAGAACTGTTGCAAATGTTAACGGCACAAGCGGCGATCGCCCTTGAAAACGCCCGCATCTACGCCCGCGAACAACACAAATCCCGCCAATTGGCTGAATCTCTCGAAAGCCTGCAACAGTTCCAAGTCGATCTCGCCCAAAAAGAAGAGCAGTATCGCAGCATATTTGAGACGGTAGCAGACGGACTTTCGCTGATAGAATTAGATAGCGGTAAAGTCATCGCAGCGAACCCCGCGCTCAGTCAAATTTTTGGCTATTCTCAGGAGGAGTTTGTGGATTTAAGTCCGCCTGATTATATTCTCCCAGACTACCTGCATTTATTCGCCGAATTCCAACAAACTGTCACCAGACGCCAAGAATTTAACTGTCAAGCTGTCATACGGAGGAAAGACGGTACGCTGTGCGATGTTGAGATAAAATCGAATTTTTTTGAATACGATGGGAAACCCCATGCTTTGGTAGTTAATCGCGATATTAGCGATCGCAAGCGCGCCGAAAAAGCCGTGCAAACATCGGAAGCTAAATTAAGACAAAAAGCCGAAGATTTAGAAGTAATACTGATTAAACTCCAACAAACTCAAGCACAATTAGTTCAAACCGAAAAAATCTCGCAACTCGGACAACTGGTGGCTGGAGTTGCTCACGAAGTGAACAATCCCGTGAGCTTTATTTCGGGCAACTTGCATCATGCCAAAGACTATATTAGCGATTTGATAAGTTTAGTCAAGCTTTATCAAGAGACATTTCCCGATCCGGGACAAGCAGTTTTAGATGAAATAGAAGCGATCGAATTAGCATATTTAGTAGACGATTTGCCGAAGATGATTGATTCGATGAAGTTGGGAACCGATCGCATCCGCGACATCATGCAATCCTTGCGAAACTACTCGCGTACAGACGGGCTTGAGAAAAAACCAGCAAATATTCATGAAGGAATTGAAACCACATTAATGATTTTGTCGCACCGCCTGAAAGCCAATAGCGATCGACCGGCAATTAAAGTCATCAAAAAATATGGGGAATTGCCTAATATAGAATGCTATCCGGGGCAACTGAATCAAGTATTTATGAACTTGATAGCAAACGCGATCGATGCTCTGGAAGAATCTAATTTTGGTAAAACCTACAAACAGATTGAAAGCAACCCCAATGCGATTACAATTTCGACCTCGGTTGACAACAGCATCGGAAAATTGACAAATCCTATAGTCAAGATTCGGATAGCTGACAATGGAATTGGGATGTCAAAACACATCAAAGAAAAACTTTTTTCGCCATTCTTTACAACGAAAGCGGAAGGCAAAGGAACCGGATTGGGACTGCCAATTTGCCACGATATAGTCACAAAAAAACACCGGGGAAGTTTAGAATGTTTTTCATCGCCGGGAATGGGAACAGAATTTGCGATCGTCATTCCCGCCCGCAGCACAATACCGTTCAGTTAAGCCAGATCCCCCCTAACCAAGAGGGCGGGCACGGGGGCACCGCCCCTATAAAGGGGGGGACAAGAAGTTGCTCAAAGTCCCCCTTTTTAAGGGGGATTTAGGGGGATCTCTTCGGAGTAAACAGTTTTAACCCAAGCGTATTGATCGATAGCATTCCCATTCAAGCAAAGTAGGGACATGGCAATGCCATTTCCCTACTTGCGAATAACGATTTAAAGTGCGATTAATGCGGTAACTTGCTCAGAGCGTGCCAAGTTTTCGCCCCGACAATTCCATCGGCTGGTAAACCCTTAGCCGTTTGGAACTGGATCGCTGCTACTTTTGTCATTGGCCCGAAGAATCCATCAACAACACCGAAATAGTATCCATTCAATTTCAAGACATTCTGAACAATTTTGACATCATTACCCGAACTACCAATCATCAGAATCGGCTTAATAGGTGCACCAGAATAGAGTGCTTGCCAAGTTATAGAACCGACAATCCCATCTTCAAGTAAGAAGACGCGGTGTTGATAGCCTTTAACTGCGTTTTCAACTTGGATGCCGAAAATACCATCAATCGCACCAAAATAATATTGCCAATGAAACAGAAGCTGTTGCAGTTCCTTGACAGCTTGACCTGTAGAACCGCGCCGCAAAGTGGGTTTCATCAATCCAGATGCTTCAGCAACTTCTAGATTTGATTGAGCCGTAGCATCGGCGGCGAGAGCCAAAGTTTCATTGTTCGTGGTTCTTTCTTCGGTGTACATAATCTGATTCCTTTCAAGAGTTAAGTTTTGGTCTTGGATGTTTCAGGTATAACTGGTAGTTTTTATGACTGCACAGTCACTTTTTCGAGTGTCACTCATTTGAGTTAGCGCAGTGTTAACCGTTCATGGATTGGGTGTTTGGTGCGCGTCCAAGGAGTTGCAAGGGGTGCATCTCATTTGTGCAAATATATTCGTAGGGGCGAAGCATTTCGGCAGTAAATCTCTGGTTCTCACTAACAAATTGTCTGCCGAAATGCTTCGCCCTTGCTTTCATACCAGATGCACCCGTTGCAAGTCTGTAGGTGCAGGATGCACCCTACAGTTGTGAAGTGAGACGGTAATTCCTAGGAATGCCAGCCGTCATTAGTGGAATAACTTGCTCAGGGCGTGCCAAGTTCTTTTCCCAACAATTCCATCCGCTGGTAAAGCCTTATCTGTTTGGAATTGTATGACCGCTACTTTTGTCATCGTTCCAAAAAATCCGTCAACCATGCCGAAATAGTATCCATTCAATTTCAGGACATTCTGAACAATTTTTACAGCATCACCAGAACTTCCATTCATGACGATCGGCATATTGACGGGTGCACCAGAATAGAGTGCTTGCCAAGTCAGAGAACCGACAATCCCATCTTCAACTAAGAAGACGCGGTGTTGATAGGCTTTAACTGCGTTTTTAACTTGGATGCCGAAGATGCCATCAATTGGGCCGAAATAATATCCCCAATGAGCTAGAAGAGTTTCTAGTTCCTTGACAGCTTGACCTGTTGAACCCATTTGTAAAGTGGGTTTGTTCAGTCCAGTTGTCAGACCAACTGCAAGATTTGATTGAGCTGTGGTATCGGCGGCGAGAGCCAGAGTTTCATTGTTGATGCTTCTTTCTTCGGTGAACATAATCTGATTCCTTTCAAGATTTAATCTTTTGTGTTTGATATTTCAGGTATAACTGTTAGGTTTTACGATCGCACAGTCACTTCTTTGAGTGTCACTCGTTTGAGTGTCACTCGTTTGAGTTACTCAAAGAAAGAAACTGGGTTTTTTACTGAATCTTATGGTCGAGGTCTGTTGTTTACTCGAAAAAATCTCGCAAAGCTGGAATTAAATATTGTGTCAAAGTAAAGGCATCTACTCCTAATTCCGTCCGTTCTTTTGCTGCCATGATTGCGGCTTGAGCGTGCCACCAAACGGCTGTTGCTGCAACGGATTGCGTGGGGGATTTGCGGACGATCGCACTTGCGAGCAGTCCCCCCAACAAGCCTGTGAGAACGTCGCCGCTGCCACCTCTGGCGAGGGCTGGGGTGCTTTCAGGATTGACATAGGTGACGGTACGTGAAGCGCAGCTATCCTGCCAACTTATACAAACTTTCGCTCCCTTGAGCAATACTATTGCGCCACAAAGCCGAGCTGCTGCCTTAGTTACGGCAATTCGATCGCCCATTTCGCCGCCTAATTCGGGAAACAAACGCTTGAATTCCCCCGGGTGAGGCGTGATAATCGTCAGTGCACAGCGTTCCGACAAAATCGGGACTGTGCCGAGTTGAGCGAGGATATTTAAACCGTCAGCATCTAAAACCAAAGGTCGATCGCACTCCAAAACAGATTCTACAGCGATTGCCGCTTCCAGTGTCAGACCGGGCCCTGCGGCGATCGCATCGTAACTGCTCAAATCAATTGCGATCGGCAACTCCCTAATTGCACCGCTGTGAGTTTCGGGACATCCTATAACTAAAGCTTCTGGCAAATGGCTGCTCAAGATCGGTTTAATCGATTCAGGAACCGCAATTGACAGCATTCCCACACCGCTTGCTCTTGCTCCCAATGCGGCTAAAATTGCAGCTCCGGTGTAGCGGCCCGAACCTGCAATAATTAGTAAATGACCGTTAGTGTATTTATGCGAAATTGGCGATCGGGGCAATGGCAAATGCTCGATCGCCGATTGTTTGGTAATGCGCTGTATTGCCGGCGAATCGCCCAATATCGCCGCAATATCTGCTGCGGGAATATCAAAATCAATTAATTCTGAAGTGCCAATATATTCTAACGCTCCATCTTGCAGAAATGCCATCTTCCACAAGCCCAAACACAGTGTATATTTTGCTCGGATTGCCGTTCCCAAAACTGCTCCGGTATCTGTATGAATTCCCGACGGAATATCAATGCTGAAAACAGGTAGGTTTAAATTATTTATTTCATCAATAGCGGCGGCTGTGGGGTTAGTAATTTCTCGTTCCAATCCAAAGCCAAATAAACCATCGATCAGCAAATCGCAGTTTTTCAGCGATTCAACTTTGTCGGAAAATGGAATTTTTAAAGAACGCGCATAATCAGCGTGACTTTTTGTGAGTTCTTTTAGTTGAGAAAACGGACAGTAAATAACTACTGGGAATCCTTGAAAGTGCAATTCTCGGGCCGCAACCAAAGCATCGCCGCCGTTGTGTCCCGGCCCGACTAATACGCCGATAACTGGCAATTGTTGCAAATTAACAATCTTTTTCCCTTCTCCTCTCTTCCTTCTATCCGTTAAATCCGTTACATCCGTTAAATCCGTTATAAAATCCGTTGCTGAACTTCCCTCTTCCTTCTTCCCTCTTCCTTCTTCCTTCTTCCTTCTTCCTTCTTCCTTCAAAAGCTCCTGAATGCGTGTGGCAATCAATCCCGCGACTTTTTCCATTAAAGCTGCGACTGGCATTCCAGCGGCAAAGATTCTTGTTTCTATTTGCCGCATTTGGTCGGCGGTGACAACAAATTTTTGAATAGTCATATTAATGCTAAAATTTCAATTAACAGCAGCAGTACCAGCTTGTAGTATTCTTGTGGTATAATAAATTAGCTCGATCGAACGCAGTAACAGTAAAATAGCAATTTCTCTCAGAACCATGAACAAGATTGTTGTAGGCCTCTCCGGCGGGGTCGATAGTTCCGCAGCAGCCGCAATTTTACACCATCAGGGATATGAAGTGGTGGGTTTAACGCTGTGGCTGATGAAGGGCAAAGGTCAGTGCTGCTCTGAGGGAATGGTCGATGCCGCTAAAATTTGCGAAGATTTGGGCGTTCCCCACCACATTGTTGACAGCCGCGAGGTCTTTCAAGCAAGTATTGTCGATTATTTGGTGGAGGGTTACAGCGCAGGAATTACGCCTCTGCCTTGTTCGCAGTGCAATAAAACTGTGAAGTTCGGGCCGATGCTCAAGTATGCTCGCGAAGAATTGGGAATTGAAAAGATTGCGACAGGGCATTATGCTCGCATTACCTATGATACAGCTACGGGTCGCTTTCAGTTGCTGCGGGCGATCGACCCTGCGAAAGATCAATCTTATTTCTTGTACGATTTAACACAAGATTTATTGGCGGGTACGGAGTTTCCCTTGGGGGAGATTACCAAAACTGAAACTCGCAGAATTGCGGCGGAATTTGGCTTGACAACTGCTGATAAGCCGGAAAGTCAAGATTTGTGCTTGGTGGAAAGCAACGGTTCGATGCGGGCGTTTCTGGATAAGTACATCGCGCCGCAAAAGGGTGACATTGTTGACAAGTCAGGCCAAGTTCTCGGACAGCACGACGGCGTGCACCACTACACCATCGGCCAGCGGAAGGGACTCGGAATTGCTGCACCGGAACCGCTGTATGTGATTGAACTTGATGCTCCTGGCAATCGGGTAATTGTGGGCGATCGACAGTTGGCGGTAGAATCTGAGTGTACGGTGCAGAAAGTAAATTGGGTTTCTGTAGCTGCACCGACGGCTCCGATTCGGGCTTGCGTACAGATTCGTTATCGATCGCAACCTGTCCCCGCTACAATTATTCCTGTAGAATCCTCCCCAGCAGAGTCCAAGCCCAGCGGTACAAGAGTCAAGTTAATTTTTGACGAACCGCAGTTGAGCATTACCCCCGGACAAGCCGCTGTTTGGTATGACGGAGACGTGCTTCTCGGTGGTGGGATTATCGAAAAATAGTCATTAGTTTTTGGCATTGCTGATTTGGAGTATGATTTGCATCCAAAATGTAGGGGCAATTCATGAATTGCCCGTACTCTAAATTTCAGGGATTGCTATAGCAAGTGAAGCATACCTAAATTCAGCAACGCCTGGTTTTTGATCTAGACACAGCAGCTAAAAACTAATGACCAATGACTGATGACTAATCACTAACTTTCTTTTCCAAACGCAAGATATTTCCCCTAGCATTAGTTCGATAAACCCAAGTTTGGCGACCGTCAGAAACTACAACTCGCCAACCTTCAACAATCATTTGAGCGCAAATTTCATCAGATGAACCGAGTCCCAAACAAGTATTCGGCCAACTTTTCCGGCTCGATTCAGTTACTTTCAACTTATCAGCAGTAATACCAGTGGAACGCGATAAGTCTTGGCGAACTGCTGCTGCTACAGTTGCGGGTAATTGGTTCGGGGAATTTTGACGCGCACCTTCAGCCAAATTGCCCGGTTCGGAGGTTAGCCTATCGAATGCCAATTCCGAATAGCTGATTTTTTGGGACACCGTGGCTGCGGGAACTTGCTGTAGGGTTTGTTCCTCTTGGCTTTCCAACTGGGCGAGGGAATGTTTGAGAGCGCCCGCGTTAGCCGCAGCGGTGTGTACTAGCGCCGGATATATTTCCCAGGTCAGAATTCCTGTCAGCACCAAAGCCAAGATTAAAGGATTGGGCTGCTTTTGGTATCGGTTTTGACTGTTTTTAGAGTTATTTTCGGAGATTCGTTTAATCATAAGCCCTCTGCCTTACTTTACACAATGCTCGATCGCTCCTGAGCGCTTAACTCCAGATACTTATTTAGACACTGTTGCTGGTGCTGTTGGTTCCTTTGTCCACAACCGACTTAACTGCTGGTGCAGCGCCAGTATTTTATACTCGCTGCCGACACTTGTGTTTTGTGGAAACTTGCACTACCCAGTTATTACTTAATTTTTACTCTTAGCTTAGGGGTATTGAAAAAAATTTAGCTTTAAGTAAATATTCTGAAAATAATCTGATTCTGACAAGCCATATCAGTACAAATAACTATTCATCGTTCCAAAACAGCTAAAGGTGTTTTAGACTGTGGGATGTGAGCTGAGTCACCGCTCTCAAAGGGATGCCGCGCAATCTATTGCCACAATACGGGAACGGATTATAAATTAAGCAAGCTATCACGGATCAATTGTAGCATTCTGGTTGTCAAGAGCGATCGACCCGAAAATGATTTAGTAGCGATCGCTACTTTTTGAGTACAATATTGTTGAAATGTATCGACTATGAACAAAAAATCCCTAGGAATCGATTTAATGAATCGGCTGAGCTATCCTCAAAAATTTACACTAATCGGTTTTCTATTTGCGATGCCGTTAACTTTGGTGATGTACCTGCTAATTTCCGAAATTAACAGCAGGGTTGATTTTACCGAAAAACAAATCTACGGTAATGAATACCTGCACCCGCTACGCCAGTTGAGGGAATACATACCAAAACTTCAACTATTAAACTATCAGGCTTTAAATCCCAATTTAATTAATTCAGATATCAGGGGATATTTAGAAGCTAAGATTGACGCTAACTTTCAATCTCTGGCAAATACCGATCGCCAGTTATCACCGATTTTAGTTACTAGCACTCAGTTTAATAACATTTATCAAAATTGGCAAACTTTTAAACTTCGTCGCAGCCAGTGGAGTATAGAAACCTACGATGTCGTCTATAAAAAATTAACATCTGACATTAATAGATTGAGCGCTCACGTTGGCGATACTTCCAATCTAATATTAGACCCGGATCTAGATACTTATTATTTGATGGATGCTACTTTGTTAAAGCTTCCAGAAATGCAAAAAATCTTGTCAGAGATTAGGCTAATTTCTCAAAAAAGCAGCGCGCGTTTCGATGCCACACCTGAAGAAAGAGCGAAACTGATTACTTTGGCAGGCAAATTGAGAGAACTCAATCAGGATTTAGCAATCAATATGGACGTAGGATTTAGCAATAATCCTCGCGGCAATTTGCGGCCGAAATTAAGCGACCGTTTGACCAAATTTAATTCGGTAGTAGAGCAGCTAACTGGGCAAATAGATAAACTGATTTATCCCACAGCGGTAGTGGAATATTATGCCTATCTTGATGGGAGCAATCGAGTTCTGGATTCGAGTTTTGAACTGTGGGACGAAACTCTTAAGGAATTAGACTTTTTGCTGCAAAAAAGGATTGATGCTTTTGTGGCAAGAAAAACCATAATTTATATTTTTGTGTTGATAATCTTAGCGATAGTTATTTATTTATTTGTATCTTTTTACAGGGCAGTTATGCAGACTGTTTTTGTACTTGATGAAGCGTCAAAAAAGATGGCAAGTGGAAATCTAAACCACAAAATTATTTTGAATAACAGAGATGAACTCGGTCAAGTTGTGGGTGCATTTAATAATATTGCCGAGGCATTAGTTGGTGCAAACCAAGAAATTACTGTTCTCAACGATCGCCTAAATGCCGAAAATATGCGGATGAGTGCCGAAATAGATGTCACTCGCAAGATCCAGCAGATGCTGCTACCGAAAGATGGAGAACTTAACGAAGTTATCGGCTTAGATATTGCGGGATTTATGGAGTCGGCTGATGAAGTAGGTGGCGACTATTATGATGTACTCCAGCACGAAGGTAGGGTGAAAATTGGCATCGGCGACGTGACGGGACACGGATTGGAAAGCGGTGTTTTAATGATTATGGTTCAAACGGCAGTGCGGACTTTGCTCGCCTACAACGAACCCGATCCGGTCAGATTTTTAAGTGCTATCAACAGTGCAATTTACGATAACGTGCAGCGGATGAAATGCGATAAAAACGCCAGCCTTGCTTTGCTAGACTATCACGAGGGAATGCTGAAGTTGAGCGGCCAGCACGAAGAAATGATTGTGGTGCGGTGTAACGGTTCTGTAGAGCGGTTTGATACGATCGATCTGGGTTTCCCGATCGGGCTGGATGCAAATATTGCTGAATTTGTTGCTGAAACACTTGTGCAGTTGTATTCAGGAGATGTCGTAGTGTTGTACACTGACGGGATTACGGAGGCTGAAAATATGGAGAAAGTGCTTTACGGTTTAGACCGATTAATTGAGGTGATACAGATTAATTGGCAGCGAACTGCCACTGAAATCAGGCACGCTGTAATTGACGATGTACGATCGCACATCGGCGAACAAAAAGTTTTTGATGATATCACATTGCTGGTACTAAAACAAAAATAAGTAATTGGGCATTGGGCATTGGGCATTGGCAATGGTAGCAAATAACAAAGAACAATTAACAAATAACAACAGTCAACAGTCAACCAACAACTAATATGATTCAGACTTTCGGCGATTTCATCGAGTGGCCAACTAGCCCAGAATACTTAATAATTGGATTTTCCCCCAGCTCGATTCCCCTGAAGCAGCGGTGGCGGAACAACGGTTTGTCGGCGGATTTTCTGGCTGACTACTTGACGAGTTTTTTTCCTGGAAACGAAGACGAACCCTCGACGATTGACAGACAAGCTGAAATTAAAAGCGCTGTTAGCTACATTGCTAACGAGTTGTTAGAGAATGCGATGAAGTTTAATGATGAAACGTCGGAGTACCCGATCGACATTAAACTGCAATTAGAGAGCGACGGAGTGATTTTCTCAGTGGCTAACAGCATCTCTCCGCAAGCTGTGGGCAAGTTTCAGGCTTACATTCAGCACTTGCTGGCTTCCGAGCCTAGCGAGCTGTACATTGAGCAGTTGGAAAAAAATGCTGCTGACGACAACTGTACCGATTCTGGATTGGGCTTGCTGACCATGCTTAGCGATTATACCGCTAAGATAGGCTGGAAGTTCCAGACCGTCCAAAAAGACCCGGAAGTAATTGCAGTGACAACTATGGTGCAATTGAGAGTATAGACCTCGCAGGCGATCGATAATCATACATAGTAGAGTTTTTTTGCTGCAATGGAAATTAAGACAGAAGATTACCGGATCTGCTACGATCCATCAACGGCAACCGTGAGTTTTGTGGGTTCTCTAAGGCTGAGCGGGTCTGCGGAATACGCGCCGATAGTGGAGTTGCTGGGTTCCCTAGCCTCCGTGGAACCGGCGAAAATTACCCTAAATTTGCAGCAGTTAGAATTTTTGAACAGTTCTGGGATCAATATGCTGTCAAAATTTATTATCGAGGTACGCAAACAAGCCCGGGTGCAAATGGCGGTACAAGGATCTCAACGCATAGCTTGGCAAAGTAAATCTTTGAAAAATCTCCAGCGCCTGATGCCGGGGTTGCAGTTGGAATTAGTATAAAGACACGATTACTTTTATGGTGCGGGCTGTTAGGCAATTTTCTGTTAGTCGAGGCGCAAATTCTCGGGTTATGCTGGAAGAACAACCATCTAGAGAACAGCTACTTTTAGAGATAGAAAGATTGCGCCAGCAAGTGGAAGACTTGAAGGAGGAAAAAGCGGATCTGGAAATTTTGCTGGAAACTACTGCTGAACATTCCGATACGGTTGAAACTGAGTTGCGCTATCGGGCATTGGAAGCGGTGCGGGAAGGCGAAATCAAGCTGGCTCAATTTTTGGAAGCGATTCCGATAGGCGTGGCCGTACTCGATTCTCAAGGCAGACCTTACTACATCAATCACGCCGGACAGAAGTTACTCGGTCAAGGGGTTTTGTTGTTAAATGCCGTTGATGATTTGTCAGAAAGCTATCAAATTTATATAGCGGGAACTGATACTATTTACCCTTACGAAAATTTGCCAATCGTCCGAGCTTTGAGGGGTGAAAACGCCACGGCAGAGGATCTGGAAATTCATCGACCCGACAAGAAAATTCCTCTTGAAATCTGGGGAACGCCAATTTTTGACGAGGGTGGCAAAGTTGCTTTTGCGATCGCAGTTTTTCAAGATATCACGAAACGCAAACAAGCAGAAACCGACCGCCATAACTTTATCAATGAACTCCATGAAGTCAATCAAAAATTGGAAAATTCGCTGGTAACAGAAGAAGAATTGACTGATGCTTACGGGCGATTTGTGCCGCATAAATTTCTAAATTTGCTGGGATATGAAAGTATTACTGATGTCAATTTAGGCGACCAAGTGCAGGAGGAAATGTCGGTGCTTTTTGCGGATATCCGGGACTTTACGACACTTTCGGAAACTATGAGTCCGCAAGAAAATTTTAATTTTATCAATGCTTACCTTTCGCGGATGGAGCCTGCTATTACTAGCAATAACGGCTTTATTGACAAATATATCGGCGATGCAATTATGGCTTTGTTTAGCGATTTTGCAGATGATGCAGTGAAAGCAGGTATTGCGATGCTAAATATCCTGACTGATTACAACGAACACCGTCAAAGTATCGGCTACATCCCGATTCAAATTGGCATTGGGATCAATTCTGGTTCTTTGATGCTGGGGACAGTTGGCGGCCAAAGCCGAATGGACAGCACTGTGATTAGCGATGCTGTTAATTTGGCATCTCGGATTGAAGGATTGACTAAAGATTACGGCGTACCTTTGTTGATTTCTCAGGAGACTTTGGAACGGTTGCGAAATCCGGCTGATTATGCTATTCGGATTGTGGATAAAGTACAGGTAAAAGGAAAATCTCAATATGTCATAGTCTATGAGGTATTTGATGCAGATCCGCCCGAAATTTTGGAGGCAAAGCTAGCAAATTTGCCCGTATATACTGAAGCTATGTTACTTTGCGATCGCAAGGAGTTCCGGGAAGCGGGAAAATTGTTTGAAGAGTGTTTGCGGATAAATCCGAGCGATCGGGTAGCTCGCATTTACCTGAAACGCTGTCGGGATTGGCGATCGCTCCTCAAAGGAATTTAAAGGAAGGAAGAAGGAAGAAGGAAGAAGGAAGAAGGAAGAAGGAAGAAAGAAGAAAGAAGAAGGAAGAAGGAAGAAGGAAGAAGGAAGAAGTTAGACTTGTTCCCAGTCTCGGGCTGGGAATGCAGATGGGCGATGCTCTGCCTGGAATCACAAACGTACATGGTATTATAGTTGGGATTATTTCGTAAAATGATTGTGAAAAACTACAACAGACAGTTGCAAATATTTATAAAACCTTCATTGATTAAAGTTATAGCTATTTTCAGTCTTTGCTGCTGCTTGATTGTAAGCTGCGGACAGAGACAATCAATTAATTCTGTCGGTAACAATGGTAATAACCGCATTACGATCGGCACAACCCTAAAATTGCGGACGATCGACCCCGCCGACGCTTACGAAACCATATCAGGACAACTGCTGCGCAATTTGGGCGACACTCTCTACACTTACAAGTCGGGAACTACTGAGTTAATCCCCAACTTAGCGACTGCAATGCCGAAAGTCAGCAAAGACGGATTGACTTATACAATTCCCCTGCGTCAAGGCGTGATTTTTCATGACGACACACCGTTTAACGCAGCAGCAATGGAATTTTCCTTGCAGCGGTTTATCAAAAATGGCGGCCGTCCAGCTTTCTTGTTGAGTGATGCCGTAGAATCGGTGAAAGCCACGGGCGAATACGAATTAACTTTTCAGCTTAAAAAGCCTTTTGCTGCTTTTCCTTCCCTGTTGACATTTGCTGGTATTTGTGCTGTTTCTCCGAAAGCTTACGAGATCGGGGACGGTAAATTTAAACCGGATACTTTTGTGGGAACTGGACGCTACAAGTTGGCGAAGTACGGCAGCGATTCTCTCAAGTTTGATGTATTTGACAAGTATTGGGGGGAAAAGCCGGTCAATCAAGGAATTGACATTTTGCTGCTTTCTAGTTCGTCTAATTTGTTCAATACTTTTCGCACAGGTGCGATCGATGTTGCTTATTTATCCCTGGATGCAGATCAAGTTCGCAGCTTGGACGAGGGAGCAAAATTGGGGAAATGGCAGGAATTCGCGGCCGAGAGCAGTACAGTCAGTTATATGACGCTGAATACCAAGTCTAAACCGCTGGATAAGTTAGAAGTGAGACAGGCGATCGCAGCAGCGATGGATCGGCCCCTGATTAACGATCGCGTACTGCGGGGACAAGCGCAGCCGCTGTACAGTCTGATTCCCACAACCTTCGACGTTCACAAACCAGTTTTTAAGGAAATGTATGGCGACGCCAACATGGCAAAAGCGAAGGAATTGTTGACGAAAGCGGGATACTCGGCGGCTAATCCGTTTATTCTCCAAATTTGGCATCCTTCTGCTTCGACAAAGCGAGCTTTGGTGGCGAGTACGATCTCCGCTTTGGCAAAACTGAAAATGGACGGGATAATGCAGGTCGAGATTAACAGCGTTGAATCTCCGACTTTGTTCCAGAATATAGAGAAGGGGATTTACCCTGCGGTTTTAGTGGATTGGTACGCGGACTTTTTCGACGCTGACAATTACATTCAGCCGTTTTTGGATTGTGCGACGGGTTCGGCGGCTGACGGCTGTTCTAAGGGCGCAAGTCAAGGTCAGGGTTCGTTTTATTATAACGATCGGGTAAATCAACTGATCGACAAGCAGCGAAAAGAAGCAAACCCTCAAATCCGCAAAGCTTTGTTTGCCGAAATTCAAGACATATTAGGTCGAGATGTACCTTTCATCCCTCTTTGGCAGGATAAGGACTATACCTTTGCTCAGAAAAACGTGACGGGTGTCCGTTTAGAACCGACGCAATCTTTTCCCTTCTGGTTCCTGAAAAAGCAATAATTCTTTACAAGGATTTGTAAGAGTTCAAACGTCAATAATTATCCCATATTTTGTGCACAACAGGGTGATGATTGTCACAGTTTATCGAAGAGACCGATCACCCAACTCTCTCGAAAAATGTTGGATATTATTAGAGAGAGAGACATCGCTGAGGGTGAGTATATGAAATTTGCAATTTTAACAACAACAGGGCTGCTAATGGCGATCGGTTTTGCTTCGGGAGTCAAAGCAGAAAACGTATCCCACGTCAAGCAACTATTAGAAACCAAAAAATGTAGCAAATGTGACTTGACAGGAGCGCAGCTTGCTGGAATAAACCTCAGCGGGGCAGACTTGAGCGGTGCAAATTTGAGCGGTGCAAATTTAAACGGTGCTAACCTCAACGAAGCCAAACTGAACGCAGCAAATCTAAAACAAGCTAAATTGCAAGGTGCGAGCCTAATTGCGGCTAAAATGCACGGGGTCAATTTGGAGGGTGCTGATTTGACTCGCGCTAACCTGAGTCTGGCGGGTTTAGTAATCGCCAGTTTGAAAAATACTAACCTCAGTGGTGCTAATTTGGTCGGTGCTAATTTAGAAAGTGCTGATTTGGCCGGTGCGAACCTGAGAAATGCCCGTCAGTCTGTAGCGAATTTAGCGAATGTCCGTCTGCGGGGTGGCAATTTGTCGGGAATAGACGTACTGGGGGTCAACTTGCGGGATGCAAATTTGACCGGTGCAAATTTGACTGGTGCAAATTTGAATGGTTCGGACTTGACTGGTGCTAATTTAAAAGATGCCAATATGGCAAATGTAGATTTGAAGAATGCTTCTTTGCCGTAGGCCCGCCAGTTGTTATATCAAATGCCCGTGTTTAACCAGCTTAATATAATCATGTAGGGGCAATTGCGAAATTGCCCCTACAATTTTAATTGTAGGGTGCGCACTGCGCACCTTACAGTCTGTTAGTTATTAATCTTCTTCGTCAGCATCTTGAGGGAAACGAATAATGTCATCGTCGCCGAGGTATTCGCCATTTTGAATTTCAATCATCACTAGGGGAATAACGCCTGGGTTTTCCACGCGGTGAGCCGTATTCATGGGAACGTAGGTTGACTGTTTCTGCATGAGAATTGTCTCGTTGTCGTTGCAGATAACTTTAGCCGTACCGGAGACCACAACCCAGTGTTCGCTGCGGTGATAGTGCATTTGGGTGCTGATGTGGTGGCCCGGTTTGAGTTCAATGCGATTGATTTTGTAACGATCGCCCGCGTCTATGACTGTAACTTGACCCCAGTAGCGGGTTTGCGTGCGATCGTCCGTTTTTTCGATTGTGTCCATTGTTTCCACCATCCTGTTTATCTCGCTAACGGTGTCTGTAAATATAACTGTATTTGAAAGTATATCAGGCAAGTAGGGTAAGTCGCCACCCTTAAATCTGCAAGTTATATCCAATATTTCGCAGCGACGAACCCTAGGGATTAACTCACGTAGATAATCCCTCAAATTTAGTAGGGGCAATTCATGAAATTTAGAGGGCAATTCATGAATTGCCCCTACTAAATTTCGGAGGTAAATCATACTCCTTTCTCAGCAACGCCGATATTTGAATACACTATCTACAGACTTAATACCTCATATTCTGGAGTGCCATAAACCATTTGTTTGTCAACCGCCGACAAAACTTTATTGTTAGCAGCATCAGAAACTAAACATTGGCAAACTAACTGCGCGACATCCGCCCGGTGAATGGTTCCCGCAATTCGACAATCTTCTGTTAAAACACCGTTGCCGGTTGCTGGTTCCGATTTGAGTCCGCCGGGACGAATCACTGTATAAATCATCCCGCTGGCTATCAAATGATTTTCGGCTTTTTCCTTTTCAATTAATACCGGGCGCAACGTTTCTAAAGCTTGCGGCGGCAAAGCGGCGGCAGTGTTACCGCTACCGATCGACGAAACTAAGATAAACTTTGGCACGCCTGCTTTGACAGCAGCATCAATCAAGTTTTTGTTGCCCAAATAATCGGCTCTTTCCCCATCTTTTGGCAAGCCGCCGATCGTGCTGATTGCGGCATGAATTGGCTCGCCACCAGCGATCGCCGCTTGGACGGCCTCAGCATCCAAAGCATCGCCAGTGATGACTTTGATGCCCATTGTTTCTAATTCGGTGCGGCTTGCGGGCGATCGTACAAGTGCTGTTACTTGCATCTTTTGTGCTACCAACAACTTTGCTATTTCTAGCCCAACGCCTCGACTAGCACCTGCTAAAAAAATGTGGGATTTCTCTGTCATATCAATTTTGTTTTAATTTTTGCAGAAATTGTTTTTTTTGACTATAGGACAGTATACAACAATCCTCTGTAATTTTTTGAATGCGTTTTTTTTACCGCAGAGGGCGCAGAGGGCGCAGAGGAAGAGAGGGGAAAGATTCGCAATTTCCGATTTACATTAAATCTTTTTGCCGACCATTACTACCCAAGATTGAGCTTCGCGCGGTAAACCGGGAGGGCGATAGTAGTGGCTGACAATTGCAAATCCGGCTTGTTCTAAACAGGGTGCTAATGTTTCGTATTCCCATCCCGCAGTATAGCGTTTTCCGGTTGGCCGCTCGTCGTATCCCTCCCAATCTCCCCGGCACATTGACATGACAATTGCACCGCCAACAACTAAGGATTTCTGTAAATCTTGGAGCACTTTCACCATTTTGTCGCTGGGAACATGAATTAGGGAAGCATTGGCAAAAATACCGTCAAATTCTGCCTTTGGTAAGTCTAAATTCAGAAAAGATTGCTGCAAAACTTCGCAGCCGGATAACTTCTTTGCTGTGTCTACAAAAGCCGGAGTTGCATCTAAGCCTACAACGGTGTGTCCTCGGCTCTTGAATGCTACTAAATCTCGTCCCGGCCCGCACCCTATGTCGAGAATTTTACCGGGGTTGCGGGGCATGGCGGCGGTCAATGCGTCGCGATTTTGGGATACGTCGTGATGCCAAGTTCCTTCTCGGAAAGATTCGGCAGTTGCTTGGTATTCGGCGATCGTAATTTCTTCGCGTTTGTCCATAATTCCTCCTGTTGTATTATTTGAGATTGGTTAATTCAGAAGACCGGGCGAATAGAATTCGCGGCTATACAGACAAAACCCGCCTCCGCGGGTTGAAGAATTGGCGGTAAAAATTAGGTGATCTTCTTTAGTCCGCGGAGGCGGACATCGTTTGTGTAGACGCGGTTTCAACCGCCGTCTTATCTTCGGGGGATTCGATCGCAAATCCCGCATCTTCGGGGGATTCGATCGCAAATCCCGCATCTCGAATCATGTCCCAATCTTGATTGGCACTTTGTCCGGGAGTTGTCAGATAATCGCCCACAAAAATCGAATTAGCTGGGTAGAGTCCCAGAGGTTGCAGCGATCGCAAATGCACCTCCCGTCCCCCAGCAATCCGAATTTCTTGGCTGGGAAGCAAAAATCGGAACAAACAGAGAATTCGCAAACATTGGCGCGGATTTAAGCGATTAACGTCCGCAAAGGGCGTTCCGGGGATCGGAATGAAAAAGTTGACCGGTACGCTAGTAACGCCTAATTTACGCAGGGAAAGTGCTAAATCGATCGCATCGTCATCCGA
Source organism: Cyanobacteria bacterium SOY_34_metabat_3 (assembly GCA_031399265.1). Taxonomy (GTDB): domain Bacteria; phylum Cyanobacteriota; class Cyanobacteriia; order Cyanobacteriales; family Microcoleaceae; genus Microcoleus. The sequence goes on from JANNOR010000077.1 coordinate 70,157, forward strand.
TTCGCCCATCCCCAAAATGCCGCCGGAACAAGTGGTGATTCCCGCTGCTTTTACGTGTTCGATGGTTTCTGTACGATCGCCAAAAGTGTGAGTCGTGCAAATCTCGGTGTGGTATGATTCGGAAGTGTTGAGATTGTGATTTACGCGATCGACTCCAGCCTTTGCCAGTCGGTGAGTTTGCTCCTCGCTCAACAATCCCAAACAAGCGCAGATTTTTAGGTTGTAATTTGCCTTCACAGTCTCGACAGCATCCAAAACGCGATCGAAAGTAGATGGGCTGGGTTGGCGGCCGGAAATCACCAAACAAAACGTACCAGCTTTTAAATCTGCCGCGCGCCCGGCCGCATCCAGAATTTTCTCCTTAGCTAAAAGCGGATATTTTTCAATTTCCGCAGTCGATATTTTGGACTGAGAACAATAATGGCAATCTTCGGGACAAAGGCCGCTTTGAGCGTTTAGTAAATAGTGCAGTCTTACCCGGTTTCCCCAGTAGTGGCGGCGCACCCGATAAGCTGCGTTAAGTTGTTCCAGCAACACCTCATCCGGGGCACGCAATACTGCCAAAGATTGATCGCGAGAGAGACATTTTCCCGCCAGCGCGTAGTCAGCCAAGTTGTTCCAATTGGGTAAATTCATCACTAAAATTAAAGGGTTTATATCCATTCCGGTTGCACCGGAATGACTGTTGACTGTTGACTGTTGAACGATACTGATCCAACCGGAAACGATATTACAAAGTGTCCAAAACCTGACGAATTATGCGATAAATCGATTCTAGTTCATCAGGAGAAATGCAGTAGGGAGGCATCAAATAAAGCGTATTTCCCAAGGGGCGGAGCAAAAACCCCGCTTCGAGAAATTTGGCTTTCAATACAGGAGCGATGTCATTAAAATAACCGGGGAGGCTTTCGGTTTTCACATCCATTGCTGCGATCGTGCCGCAAGTCCGAATCCGTTCGAGTTTAGGATGATTTGTCAGCCATTTATCCAGGTATTGGCGGTGCAGTTTTTCCATTCTTTGATACACATTTGGGTTTTGCTCCAAAAGCTCAAAGGATGCTACACTTACGGCACAAGCTAAGGGATTTCCGGTGTAAGAATGACCGTGAAAAAAAGCTTTGTCCGATTCATCTCGCCAGAAAGCTTGATAGATATCCTCCGATGCCATTGTGACAGCAATTGGCAAGCAGCCGCCCGACAATCCTTTAGACAAACACAGGATATCCGGCGAAGTTGCCGATTTAACAGAAGCAAACAGTTCGCCCGTCCGCCCAAAACCAGTCATCACTTCATCGTAAATCAACAATACATTAAACTGACGGGCTATTTGTGCGATCGCCCGCAAAAACTCAGGGCGACACATTCGCATTCCCCCAGCACCTTGTACCAAAGGCTCGATAAAAATGCCCGCATAGCCACCCTGCTGCAACAAAAACTCCAATTTCTCCAAACTCAGCGCTTCCTTACTTTCGACATCCTCGTCACCGTCAAAAGTCGCCGGAAAAGGAACAACATCACCAGCAAACATTAAAGGTGCAAAAGATTCCCACCACAGCGAACTTCTACCCGCAGACATCGCGCCCACAGTATCGCCGTGATAACCTCCCTCAAAACTAATAAACCTAGTGCGGTTAGTTTCTCCGATATTTTGCCAATATTTAAATGCCATTTTCAGAGCAACTTCAACAGCAGTCGAGCCGTTATCCGAAAAGAAAATCCGCGTTAAAGAAGCAGGCGTATGAGTTATCAACTTACGAGCAAGTTTCTCTGCCGGTTCATGAGTAAATCCTGCAAAAATCACGTGTTCTAAATTTTGAGCTTGTGCGTAAAGAGCCTCTGCAAGCACGGGATTGCTGTGTCCGTGAACAGTCACCCACCAACTAGAAATGCAATCGAGAATTTGCCGCCCATCTGCCAATTCCAGCCACGATCCTTTGCCACTAATTACCTTCAGTGGCGTCGGAGCCGTTTTCATTTGCGTGAAGGGCTGCCAAATCGGTGAAGTTGCAGAATTATGTTCTTGATTAGTCGTCATTCTTACCCTTGTAACTAATATTAACCTGCATTTTAAAGCAATTGTAACTCAATTGTGAACCCTTTATATTCTCTTCCTTCTTCTTCTCTTTTTTTCCTTTGTGTTCTTTGCGCCTTCGCGGTTAGTTAAAAAATCTAATTTGGTGTTAGGCGCGGCTGCGCTACAAGATCTATCGTCAGATCGGGTATTCCCAGGCGATGCTTAAATTTATCGGTTACAATTTTCTGCCGATTAGCAAATAAGTCGTCATCGCTCCTTTGCCTTTAACATTGATTTTACCGCGCTTTTCCAACACATACTTATCGCACAGCAACTCATAAGTCGATCGGCTAACTTGAATTTTACCAGGAAGTCCCTGGGATTCCATGCGGCTTGCTGTATTCACAGCATCTCCCCACAAATCGTAAATAAACTTTTTAGTACCGATGACACCCGCCACAACAGGCCCAGTATTAATCCCAATGCGAATATTGAGAGGTACATCGGATTCGTCGCGAAATTTCATAATTTCTTGCTGCATTTCCATTGCCATTTCGGCAATACATTCTGCATGATTTGTAGATGGAAGTGGCAAACCGCCTGCTACCATATAATTGTCGCCGATTGTCTTAATTTTTTCCAATCCGTATTTCTCGCTTAAGCGATCGAAAGCTGAAAATATTTTGTTAAGCAATTCGACTAATTCTTCAGGAGATGTGCAGGAGGATATTTTGGTAAAGCCGACAATATCGGCAAACAGCACCGTCACCTCGGCAAATCCATCGGCAATATTGATCTGACCTTGTTTTAGGCGATCGGCAATCATTTCTGGTAAGATATTTAGCAATAAACGTTCCGATTTTTCTTGTTCGGCGCGCAATATTTCCTCAGCTTGTTTCCGCTGTGCGATTTCCTTGTATACTCGCTGAAACATTTGATTGAATGCGACCATGACTTCTCCCAACTCGTCATCGCGCTTAACAGAAAGAGAGTAGAAATCAGGTTTTTCTCGATCTTTGCTCAAAGCATCTCCCGCAGCGATCAAGTCATCGCGCAATCTCAATATAGGTGCAATTACTGTCACCCCTAAAAAAAGCATAGTCACCGAAGTGACAAAAGCTGATATAATGATCACTAGAATAGCAATGCGACCGATAAACGCGTAGAGTTCCGGTTGAACAGTAGAAGCATCGTGGCGAACAATTAAGATGTAATCGCCTCCCAAGTGTCGCTCCGTCCAAGCAATATCATAGCGCTTGCCATCGAAACTTTGCTTGTGAATTATACGAGCAGTTTTTAGTTGATCTAAACTGATTTCTGACGGTTCGCCAAGTGCATATATTAGCTGACCGTTAGCTTGGTAAATTGATACTCCTAAAACTACTTGAGAATCCTTAGTAATATTTTTTACTTGTTCTTCCAAAACAGTGCGATCGTAAATATCTTGTTTCAGCAAAACCTCTAGGGAATCAACAGTCGCCCGAGATACCTGTTCTAGTTGACTTAAGAGTTCTTTTTCGCGCCGAAAATAAGACGGAACTAAAATAATTCCCTCTATAACAAGAATACTAGCAAATACCCACAAAGCTATTTGCCTTGACAAGCGAGATTTGAAAAAACCCAAGAATGATAGAATGCGCACTGACATAAAATTTACTATTCTGCAAATGGCTAATTTAGGATATAGGAAAATAAACCTGGTTTCTCACATCCACTGTGTAGTTCCTGTAATTGTCAGCAGTCAGCAGCCAGCAGCCATTAACTGTTAGTTTTTGGCTGCTGGCTGGTTACTAATGACTGATGACTCTCGGCTAATTAGCAGACCCCGTAATCATATAATAAACAAATTAAACCAAAACTGCGCTGGCTAATCTGCCTGCAAGCAGATAAGTATTCATATCGCCCTTGCCTTTGACGTGGATAATTCCTCTGTCTTCAAACACATACTTATTTTGCAAGATATCGTAAGTTGATTTTGTGACTTGAATCGCGCCTGCAATTCCGTGGGATTCCATGCGGGCTGCTGTATTGACGGCATCGCCCCAGAGGTCGTAAATGAATTTTTTAGTGCCAATAACTCCGGCAATCGCAGGCCCGGTATTGATGCCGATGCGGATGTTTATTCCTGCATGATGTTTGGCATTAAATTTTGCTAATTCCTCCTGCATATCTAAGGCCATTTCGGCAATGCTTTCGGCATGGTTGGTGCTGGGATTTGGCAAACCTCCCACTACCATGTAAGCATCTCCAATTGTTTTGATTTTTTCCAAGCCGTACTTTTCTGTCAAATTATCGAAGGCCGAAAAAATTTCATTGAGAAAAACGAGCAGTTCTTCGGGAGATATTTGGGCTGAAAGCACGGTGAAGCCGACGATATCCGCAAACAAAATAGTCACTTCTGCGAAGCCATCAGCAATACTGCTTTGACCGTCTTTTAACCTGGCCGCAATGGATTCGGGTAAAATATTGAGCAGCAGGCGATCGCTCTTTTCCTGTTCTTTCAGTAATTCTACATTAGTTTCTTGCAATTGTGCCGTGCGTTCCCTGACACGCTGTTCTAATTGTTTAGCATTTTGGCGCAACCTGCTGATAGACAAACTTAATCCTGATATCCCTAACACTGAAAGTCCTGCTAACAGGAAAAACAAGTTTTTCAGTCCGCCGCGAGTCTTTTGAGTGATGGTATCGAGAGGTTGAGTAATTTCCAATATACCGCGCACATCTCCGACTTTCCAGTCTTTTTTAGGGCTATAGGGATGAGTATTGTGGCAATTAACGCAGCTAGCAGTTAAAGGGTCGGCTTCTGCATATCGAAAGGCTGGCTTCCCGCGAAATTCCTCACTCCTAAAAAATTTTTGTGTCGGATTTTGGATCAAATATTTAATTGCTTCTCGTTCAAAATCGTCTTGAGGCCCACCTTCTTTTTCTCTCCAAGGAAACGGGTAGTGGCTGTACAGACGGACTGATACTTCAGGATTTTTTTCAGTGATATGTTTGCCTAGTTCTATCAAAAAGGTTGCTGGAACAGGAACTGTTGTTTTTGTTGGATTGTAATCGTGGGTAAAGTTAATCAGTTTCTCACTGTTGAGAGGATTGACAACATCAGAACTGTAAAGGGTGCGGGCTTCTCTAATGCTTTGGGCGTAGAGGGTGGCATTCTGGAGTGCTTGGGATGCAATTAAGGTGGAGGAAAGCTGAGACATATTTGTCATCGCTATCCCTACACCTACAGAGAATAAGATTGTCACCGCAAGGATAATTCGTTTGTAAATTAATTGGCTGATGGCAGCCCGACTGTTAGAAATTAACTGGCGCATGGTATCCTCAAGTGTGAGGTTTAATCTTGATTTAAATTTATGCACTACTAACATAACACTGCTTTTTCAAAGTGTTTTGCTGGCGGCTGGGGTAAAGCCAGACTCTCTGAGTGCAAGAGATGGTTAATTCTTGTTTACTGCGAGTGTTTTGGTTGTCCGTAAAAGTACGCATAAGTTTATAATGGTTTTTAGTTGAGTGAAGTACAGATATCGACTAAGGACATGGCAGATATTGGCTAAGGACACGGCAGTGCCGTGTCCCTACTCGCGCGGAATTTTGCTCGATTTCGGTTAGGATAACAATTGTAGTCTATGGTTGGCGATCGTGAATTCTGAATCTACTGTCTCACCTGCGCGCAACGAAATTTTCCCGGGAGAAGTTTTCGTCAATACTGCCGATTTTGATAGCGGTATTCGGCGACTTTTACCTAAATATGACGAAATGCTGGATGTATTAGTCGGCTGCATTGCTAGCGCCAACAACCGCATTTTAGAACTTGGCTGCGGTACGGGGGAACTGAGTTTAAAAGTTCTCGAAAGTTACCCGTCTGCGACTATAGTTGCTGTCGATTACTCGCCGCGAATGCTGGATTTTGCCCGCGCCAAAATAGAGTCGGCTGGATACGCAGCCCGGTGGACTGGCATAGAATTGGATTTTGGAGAATGGGCGAACAATCCAAATTTTTCAGGCTTGGGGGATAAATTCAATTCTGGCATTTCATCTCTGGCAATTCACCATCTTGAGGATGAGATGAAGTTGAAATTGTTTGGACGAATTCGCGAAAGTTTAAATGCTGGCGGCTGTTTTTGGAATGCTGACCCTCTTTTGGCGGAATCAGCAGCAATCAAAGATATTTATCAAGCGGCGCGAGAAGATTGGGCGCTAAGTCAGGGGGAAACTTTAGCACAAATTAGGGCAAATGTGGGGACGAGTGTCTCTTATGGATATTCTAATCCCGATCGCCTGGCTACACTTTCGGCACAGTTGGAAATGCTGGTTTCATCTGGATTTGAGACTGTGGCAGTTCCTTGGAAATACTACGGTATGGCGGTTTTTGGCGGATTTGTTAATTGAAAAAAGCAGTCCGGGACGCCATTGTCACGATTCAATCGACTTGTAAGGTGCGTCAGGCCGAGGATGTGCGGGAAATAATTAGGGCTTGCGCCTGACGCACCCTACTGACTTTTATAAAATATATAATACTGTCAGCATTGAGGAACTAAAATGACTGCAACTGCGATTCAAAGTATTGACTGGGATGCTTTTTGTTCGGAACTGTCGGGAATTGAAATAATTCGCGATCGCGCGCAAGTTGTCAAGCTATCTCAAGATTACTATCACTTCAGTCCTGTTTTGCAACCTATCTTAAGTGATAAAACAGGAGATTTAGTAGTTCGTCCCGCCAGCGAAGCCGAAGTTTTGCGAGTAGCGGCGGCCTGCGTCAAATTCAAGATTCCGCTAACTGTCAGAGGTGCGGGAACGGGCAATTACGGGCAGTGTATTCCCCTTAACGGCGGCGTTATTTTAGATACGAGCAAAATGAACAATATCCGCTGGATAAAACCGGGTTTAGCTTGCGTAGAACCGGGGGTAAAAATGTCGGTTTTCGACAAACAAGCCAGAGAAACTGGTTGGGAATTGCGGATGGTTCCGTCAACCTACCGCACAGCAACGATTGGCGGATTTATCGGCGGCGGTAGCGGGGGAATTGGTTCGATAACTTACGGACAATTGCGCGATCGGGGAAATCTCCATGCGGTGCGAGTAGTAACAATGGAAGACGAGCCCCGCGTCATCGAATTGCGCGGGGATGAAGTGCAAAAAGTCAATCACGCTTACGGCACAAACGGCATTATTACTGAGTTAGAAATTCCCCTCGCCCCTGCTTATCCTTGGGCGGAAATCATCGTGGCTTTTGATGATTTTATGACTTCGGCAAAGTTCGGTCAAGCTTTGGGGGATGCTGATGGAATTATCAAAAAACTAATTTGTGTTTGTGCTTGGCCGATTCCTGCTTATTTTGCTGCTTTCCGCGAGGCAATTCCTGAAGGCAAGCACTGCGCTTTGCTAATGGTAGCAGAATCTTGTCTGGAACCGCTGCAAGATTTGGTGCGCGAATATGGCGGCACAATTTGCTATCAAAAAAGCGCGCAAGAAGCGAGCAAAGGTGCGGCAATTGCTGAATTTACTTGGAATCATACAACTCTGCACGCCCGCAGCGCTGACCCGTCTCTGACTTATTTGCAGACGCTTTTCCCCGCAGATAAAGGTTTGAAATTGATTGAGGAACTGTACAATTATTATGGGGATGAGGTGATGATGCACTTGGAGTTTTTGCGGATGAACGGTAGGGCGATCGCGGCTGCTTTGCAAATAGTTCGCTACACTACGGAATCGCGGCTAAATGAAATTATTCGCTATCATGAAGACCAAGGCGCGCTGATTGCTAATCCTCATACTTTTATCTTGGAAGATGGAGGGATGAAGAGTATTAATGTGGAACAGTTGCAGTTTAAAGAGTTGGTCGATCCTTGCGGTTTGCTGAATCCGGGTAAAATGCGGGCGTGGTTGGAACGGGATTGAGATAAGACTCGGCGGTTGAAACCGCGACTACACAAACAAAGTCCGCCTTCGCGGACTAAGAAAGTAATTTAAGGGACAGGGGCGGTAATTTCTGTAGGTGCGATCGCCCCTGGTGTAGGTTCTGCTTGTTTTTCCAATATTTGGCGCTGTTTGTTCCGAAATTCGGCGGCGGCGTCGTTCAAATTTTGGCGCTGTTCGGTATTAAATTCTTCCATGCTGCGGCCGTTTCCCAATCGCGATCGGTGAATTAAATCAAATATGCCACTTCCGCTGCTGCGGCCGGAAAAAGGGTCGGTATTGTCTTGAGTTTGAAAGTCTTGCAGCGGTTGGGGGGAATTATTTAAACCGCTGGCTTGAGCGAATGTGGCTTGAGGTGAGAAAAGTGCACAGGAGGCGATCGCGCTTGCAGCAACTCGAATCATCCAATTGCCTGATTTAGAAGTTTTGATGTTCATGATTTATGAGTTCTACTTTCAAAAAAACAATTATATCTTAAGCTAAGGACACGGCAGTGCCGTGTCCCTACAGACGGTGCAGGTTAAACGATCGCCCGCAGATTTGCCGCGATCGCCCTTCCTCACGCAAACCGGCGTCGCAGCAGCGGTTGAATGCTCAGCAGCGCTACGAGATCGAAGGCTAGCAATACTAACAATGCTCCTCCAAAAGTAACACTACCCCAAGGAGCTTGCATGACGACACTCGCTAGCGACCAATCGCTGTGGAGGTACAAATAGCGGATGGGTTCGATCGCATAACTGAGAGGATTGAGAGTCACCACAACTTGCAGCCACTCTGGCATAAATGACAGCGGCGCGAGGGCTGTGCTGGCAAATAACAGCGGTAGGTTAGTAACAAAAATTACCGCAATTAATTCTACGTGGCCGGGCAAAGCGAAGGCTAAACCGAGACTCAAACCCGTGACGCCCAAAACTAACAGCAGGACTATGAGGGCGATCGCGCCTAGTCCGGCAATTCCGGGAAATCCCGCGCCCAAGAACGCTCCAGCCGTAACGATTGTGCCCGTTTGAATAAAGCTGAGGGTGACGATGAAAATCGCGGAGGCTAGGACGATCGAGAATCTGGAAGCCAGTGGCGCGACTAACAGGCGGTTGAGGAATCCGAACTCGCGATCGAACATGATCGGCAAACCAGCATTCAGCGCCCCAGCAAAGGCAGTAAAAACGATTACACCTGCGCCGAGAAATTGTCCGTAATTCTGGCTTTCGCCGAACAAGCCTGCGGGTGCATTTTCAAACAGGGCTCCGAACAAAACCAACCACATCAGCGGCTGAATAATTCCTGCAACTAGCGTCGAGGGGCGGCGCTGCAATTGAATAAACAGGCGCTTGGTTAAGGCGAGTGTTTCTTGGATGAAGTCGCCCAGCAGAGAACTCGAAGTGTCAGCGGATGGCGTGGCGAGTGGCCGCTGCTGGTTGAGGTTGGGGGATGTAACAGTACCGCTCATAATTGCTTGTTGATTAAATCTCACTATCTTTAGGGTAGCAAGTCTGGAGGGATTGGTGGCGATCGGGCGGGCGATCGCTTTTTGTGTGGAGTTTTGGTAAACTGAATATCATGTTACCTGTCTAATTAGTTGATGACTGGCATTAACCGCGAACTAATACCAGATGCTAGGAGTAGTTTATTTGACAAACATCTTCCCGGTACGTCACAGGTGGAACGACTGCTAAGGAAAGAGGGAAAAGCTCATATTTTTAATGACAGAGCTACACTAGATGCAGTGGCGGAGGCTATTATTGAGAGAGGATATATGACAGGAGTTGAGGATGAAACCGATGACTACGAACGTTATGGACTCTACTTTGACGATGCGATCGGCTATCAACTTAGAGCAGATGGTAGTCGCATTCCCCTTTATTACGCTGAAATAAAAATTATCAAAGGAACAGATAAATATCATGTTATCCCACGCACCAGACCTCGCCGAACAAATTAATGATTGGGAATTTATCGAATTGTGGGTAGATCCGATTGTTTTTCCGCCTCGAATTTTGATGTTAGTGAGTGGAAAGAATGGAGGTTTTTGTATTTACGATCCATCAGCAAATTATAAGTCTCTATTTTCAAGTTCAAGTTATGATGAGACTCATTCATGGCTTTTGGAAGATGAATATGAGCGCTGCGATGGTCGGCTTTTAGCGGAAGAGATTTGTTGAATTATTCCTAGGAATATAGTGCTAAGATTTAGCATAAGATATCATCAACGATGCTAAATAAAAACTTAATTTACTAGGAGGATAAAGCTATGTCATCAAGTGCGTTAGCGAAGCCCTCGAAGAGGATCGCCACTTTGGTCAAAATCATGGAATCTCTGCCGGAAACTCTGCAAGATAGAGTTGTCGAACACCTACGAGAATACATTCTGAAATCAAATATTACTGTTCCTGTCAACCCCGACGGTAAGTTAGAAATTCCCGCTGAGATTGAAGCTCAACTGAAACCTGGGGATAGATATACAGTGACTGTCACCGCAGATAATATTGTCTTTCAGAAGGTAGCAGGTTTCGACTGGGAGGAACTGCGGCGGCGTAGAGAGTCTTTACCACCCGATCCTAATCCGATGACAATGGAAGAAATTTGCGAACTTGTGCGGGAAGTGCGTCGCGAAAAACGTTTGGAAAGAGAGTCGCAACAATGAAAGTTGTACTGGATACTAATATTTTTGTATCAGGGTGGTTGTGGGGAGGTAGACCAGATAGAGTATTAAAATTAGCAGAAGCTTATCTAATTACTGTGTGTGCTTCGGAAGAGTTGCTAAATGAACTGCAAAGCACATTGAGTAAAGATAAATTTCGTTCTAAGCTTCAGACTTTGAGCATAAATCTCAATAATTTAATGAGCGGAACACGAGAATTAGTGGAAGTTTATCCTATTTCTACTATCAACGTGCCTGAGTACGAGATCCTAATGATAATATGATTTTAGGAACTGCGATCGCTGCTGGTGCTGATGCAATTGTTACGGGCGATCTGGATTTGTTAGTTTTGCAGGAATATGAGGGGATTCCTATTGTTACGGCTAGGGAGTTTTTGGAGCGTTATTTTCCAGAAAATTAGAAGGCGATCCTCTTCGAGGGCTTCGCTAATGCACTTGCTCTGACAGTGTTATCCTAGATAGGAGAACAATTGGAAGAGAGGGGAAGGATTTTAGAAAGACAAGCTGAGGCAATGGTGCAACATTACCGGGAAGATAGAGAATGGCAAGAATTAGAAGCAGGAGATTTAATTGACTGCTAAAGTAGAGTATCAGTAGTTACTGCTTAAGGGCGCTCGCAGTAGCTCGATCGATTAACCAGCAACTATCGGAGTGTTTGATTTATGCTAATTGAGAAGATCGTTCAAGAACTACAAGACATTCCCGAAGACAAACTTGCAGAAATCTATGACTTGATTCACTACTTTCGCCTCGGATTAGGACGAGAACAGCCACAGCCTCGCACGCCTGGTTTACTGAGGGGAAAACTCGGTGATGCTTTTTTTGAGCCCCTACCATTCGAGGAACTCGAACAATGGGAATAAGCTATCTCATTGACACCCATATCCTGTTGTGGTGGCTCTTTGACGACCCCAAACTCAATGCCCAATGCCGCGACATCATTCGCAACCCCGATTTTAATATTATTGTCAGCCCAGTATTTTTAGGTGACGAATTGACGCCGATATTGCAGCAGCACTATCAGCGGTTGTCGGAAATAGAAAAACAGGCGATCGCTCTTCTTGCCAACGCAACTGTACCCGCTTCTATTCCCCAATTAAGGGAAAAATATAAAGGCTCGCATGACGAATTACTCAAAGCAATTCAATCTTTAGATAGACGGGGAATAATTACAAAATTGAGCTGTGAATCTGAAACCGTTTTCACGATTCCACCTGTGTTAAAACAATATGTTAAAATGGTTGCAGAATAGTCTTAAATATCTAGCTAAATGAGAGTCAAATATGACCGCAACTCCTACCCAACCTAAACAAATACTCACCTTCGATCGATTCATCAAGCAACTTCCAGATGAAGACGGACGCTATGAACTTGTTAATGGAAAAATTGTCAAAATCATACCAACAACTCAGACTCCACGAAAATGTAGCTGATTTTCTTGAAAATACGTTCTACGACGAAGTAAAACGCCTCAACCTTAATTATAGAATATCTGGTAGAATTGTAGTCAGGACTTTAACCTCAAATGGTAAAGAACAAGGCCGCCATCCTGACGTTAGTGTAGTAGACAAAACCCTCTGGGAATCTCAACCCTTCGCCCTCTCAGCTTTAACTGAACCACCACAATTAGCGGTAGAAGTTGTCTCGACAAATTGGGAAGATGATTATATCGACAAGCTGGATGAATATCAGCGGCTGGGAATTTCTGAATATTGGATTGTTGATTATTTAGCTTTGGGAAGCAGAAACTATTTGGGAAATCCGAAAGAACCGACAGTTTTTGTTTATCTGCTTGATGAAAATGGGGTTTATCAAATGACTGCTTACCGAGGAACTGAGCGAATTATATCCCGAACTTTCCCAGAATTAGCACTGACAGCAGAGCAAGTGTTAGATGTATGATATCAAATCCGGTTGCACTCGGGCATGATAGAGGAGACGGCAATGCCGTATCCCTACCAAAATAACATTGTAGGGACACGGCACTGCCGTCTCCTAATTTCGGCTTAAACATCGGCTTATCTCTTAGTCTGCGAAGGCAGACTTCGTTTGTGTAGACGCGGTTTCCAACCGCCGAATTATCTTCTTCAATTTACGATCGCATCGAAGCCTTTTGTTCGGCCTTCAAATCCCGATTGCTAGCAGCAGCCAACTCCGCATCCAACAAAGTTTTACCCGTCGCCGCCAAATACACATCATCCAAACTAGGCCGAGATTGAGCAATCCCAAAAGTAGGCAATCCCGCATCTTTTAAAGCTTGCTGAATTGTCACTAGCGCGTCGCTGTGCGGTGTTACTACTAAATTTAGAGAATTTCCTTGAGCCGCATTGACAATCACTTCCTGGACGAAAGAGAGCGATTCCATGAGAGCTTTTGCTGTTTCCGCTTCTTCGATCGGCGAAAACTCCCGAATCCGCAAAGTCACCCGATCGCCCCCAACGCGATTTTTCAACTCCTCCGGCGTCCCCTGTGCAATCACCGTACCCTTGTCAATAATCGCCACGCGATCGGCCAAAGCATCCACTTCTTCGAGATAGTGACTCGTAATCAAAACCGTCGTACCCTCATCCCGCAAGCGACGCAGGAAATCCCAAACCACTACCCGGCTTTCAATATCAAGCCCAACAGTCGGTTCGTCCAAAACCAAAACATCCGGCTGGTGAAGCAATCCAGCCGCCAAATCGAGGCGCTTGCGAATTCCGCCGGAATACGTGCCCGTCTTTTTATTTTCCCACTCCTCCAAACCGAGGAGTTTCACCATTTCGTCAATCCGCCCTTTAATCGTCTTGCGGGGTAAATGGTAAAGCGCTGCTTGCAGTTGCAAAAGTTCGCGCCCTGTGAGCACCTTATCGAGAGCAACTTCTTGGGCGACGTAGCCCAATCTTTGTCTGGCAATTCTCGGCTGGCTGACAGCAGAAATGCCGGACACTTCAATCCGTCCGCTATCGGGCGCGCTCAATGTGCAAAGTACCCGCAGGGTTGTGGTTTTGCCAGCACCGTTGGGGCCTAGCAAACCAAATATTTCCCCCGGTTCTACCTTGAAGGAAACATCTTTAACGGCTTCTACACTGCCGTAGCGTTTCTGAAGATTTTCAATTAAAACGGCGGGAGCCATATTATTTTAGGATGAACTGGTTGTTAATATTTTGACACTTCTTGGCTCAAATTGCCCGAATGTTCGATCGGGGAATGCGAATGGCTTGTAGGTGCTTCTACGTTTAACTTGTAGGGGCGGGTTTTACCAACCATCTGCGCCTAAAACCAATAATCTCGTAAACCCGCCCTCACCCAACGCTAAATCCAGGGGTCTGTTTATCGGATACCACGTTTTTTTATTTCTCTACGATCGAATTTTGGACAAAAAATATGAGCTTTGAGTTAACTGTAACTTTTGGGTTAGCAACTCAAAACTCATATTTTTTTAAAACAAGTAGAGATGCACCCGAAACCTGTTATTTTATAATTATCTCTACCTCTAGACTGATGTCGATCGCGATTTTAACAATCAACAGCCGTTCCCAAAAACATCAAACTATCTCACCCATAGAAATACCACATCTCAAAATTTTTAACGGGCAATTTCCACTTTTAACTCCTCTACAGAGAGTTGGCTGTTAGCTTCTTAATCGATAATTTTCACCCAACCGCGACGCACGTTGTACAGCAGTCGATTGATGATTGCATACTCATCGTCATTCAGCGTTCTTTCTAAGAGTGCCGATCTGAGCTGTCTCCGGTCGTGGCGAGTTACGACGCTGGAGAACATGACTTGACCAAATAACTCTTCGAGTGTCATTTGGGAGACTGACATGATAAACCTCCTAGTTGATTGAGACAGATAAAATATTTACAGGCTGATTGTTATTCTATTATCTTCTATACGATCGGCTTCAAAGGCGATCGAAAACATTGACACCGTGTGATTTTTACGGTAAGAATCTGTGACCGAGACTTTGATGCCAAGTGACTTGGATCTTTTAAATTTGTGATGCTTGTCACTGAAGGAAGAAGGAAGAGGGAAGAGGGAAGAAGGCCATACTGGCGATCGGCAATGATATAAACAGAGGACACGGCTCTTGGAGTGTCCCTACCCCGATTAATGGTAGGGACACGGCTTTCGCGCCGTGTCCCGATTGTGGGTAATATTAATTCGGATGCTACCGGATTTGATATTACCGCTTCAGTCGGTCATTTTCCCGCCTGCCCATTTTTTAACTAATCGAGGCATCGGCCGATCGTCGCCACAACCGACTCGGCCAACTCTTTGAGCGCGTAACCGCCCTCCAAACCAAAGGCGATGCGGCGGGTGATTTGCAGGCAGTATCCGGTGAAAGTACCGAAATCTGACGGCGCCAGAGTCATGCTCGCCAGCGGATCGGAGGCTGTAGCGTCGTAACCGGCGCTGACAATCAACAAATCCGGTTCAAAGTTTGACAAAAACGGTACAACTTGAGATTCAAAGGCGCTCCGGTATTCAGCAATTCCGCCCCCCGGATACAGGGGAATGTTCAGCACGTTGTCGTAGGCCCCGCGCTCGTCGGCATCTCCGGTTCCCGGATAGCACGGAGATTGGTGCAGGGAACAGTAGGCAATTTGGCGGCAGTTTTCCACCAAAGCTTGAGTGCCGTTACCGTGGTGTACGTCCCAGTCGAGGACGGCGACGCGGTTGATTCCGGGTTTCGAGAGTGCATAGCGAGCGGCGATCGCAGCGTTGGAAAACAAGCAAAAACCCATCGCCCGATCGCTCTCAGCATGGTGTCCCGGCGGCCTGGCGAGTACAAAAGCCGGTTCGTTTCTTGCCAGCACTCGATCGACTCCATCGAGCCAAGCACTCGCCGCCAGCAGCGCTACATCGTAACTTTCCGCAGAAATCGGCGTATCGCCGTCGAGGTAGCCGCCTCCCCGATGAGCCAAATGTTCGACTTCTTTGATGTATCTTGGCGCGTGAACTTGAGCCATCGCCGAGAACAGTTCTGGTTTGCGCTGCGCTACTGGCGTTGGCAGTTGCCACTCGATGCGATCGGCCCACGGAGCTGCTTTCAGAGCATTGGCGATCGCCGTTAAACGTTCTGGTCGCTCTGGGTGAAGCATTCCAGTCTTGTGCAGCAAGAAATCTTCGGAGTAGATGATGGGTAGCATCAGCAGATTTTAGAGTTGATCTTTTATATTTTAGATTTTTAGTTTGCTTGAATTCGGCAACCAGCGAAAGTGAAATTAAAATTTAGAGCTGGCCGCCATTTTATTTTTTTAGATAGCAGTCAAAAACACCGCTCGAAGCATCAAAGCCGACCGCCTAAAAAAACATTTCTAGGTTTTCCCAATAGATGACTAAATCACCAACTCCCATATTGCAAATTGTGCTTGTTTCGTGCATTAATTTTTCTGGCAACTTTTCCCTAAATTTAAAGGCAAATTGTGATATAATTTCAGGAGTAATTTGCAATATTTGGCAGCTCTACTGAACACAAATCGATTTTATCGCATTTTTGGGATTTATAGCGGTCAAATTTAAAGTTTTAGCGGAGTTTTTCAACCTATGAGTATCTCTGAGTCGCGGATAATCCCGACGGATCTGGGTAATGAGATGTCCCGATCGTACTTGGAATACGCCATGAGCGTAATTGTCGGTCGGGCGCTACCAGATGCGAGGGACGGTCTCAAGCCCGTTCACCGACGCATTCTCTACGCCATGAACGAATTGGGCTTGACTCCCGATCGACCTTTCCGCAAATGCGCCCGCGTCGTCGGGGAGGTGCTGGGCAAGTATCACCCGCACGGAGATACAGCGGTTTACGACGCCCTGGTGCGGATGGCTCAAGATTTCTCAATGCGGGAACGCCTGATCAACGGTCACGGCAATTTCGGGTCAGTAGACAACGACCCCGCCGCAGCCATGCGTTACACCGAGTGTCGCCTCACTTCCCTGACTCACGACGCCCTCCTGCGGGACATCGACTGCGAAACAGTTGATTTCGGCGACAACTTCGACGGTTCCCAGCAAGAGCCCCTCGTACTCCCAGCCCGCATCCCCCAAATTTTGCTCAACGGTTCCTCCGGGATCGCCGTGGGGATGGCAACCAACATTCCGCCCCACAATTTAGGCGAAATAATTGACGGTTTCTTAGCCCTAATCCACAATCCAGGAATTACCGACCTGGAATTGATGCAATACATCCCCGGCCCGGACTTTCCCACCGGCGGACAAATTCTCGGCAGAGGCGGCATACGCGATGCTTACACCACTGGGCGCGGCTCGATTACCATGCGTGGAGTCGCCGGCATTGAAACGATCGAACATCCCGGCCGTCCCGACAAAGAAGCAATTATTATCACCGAATTGCCTTACCAAACAAACAAGGCAGCATTAATTGAGAAAATTGCCGAACTGGTAAACGACAAAAGATTAGATGGAATTTCGGACATTCGCGACGAAAGCGATAGAGACGGAATGCGGATCGTCATTGAACTCAAGCGCGATGCCTATCCCCGCGTCGTCCTCAATAATCTCTACAAACAAACACCCCTCCAAGCCAACTTTGGAGCGAATATGTTAGCGCTGGTAAATGGCGAACCCCAACTACTGACGCTCTCCCAATTTCTGAATGTCTTCCTAGACTTCCGCATTGAGACAATTACTCGCCGGACTCAATACGAACTCCGCAAAGCAGAAGAACGCGACCATCTTTTGCAAGGTTTATTAATTGCCCTAGACAACTTAGATGCAATTATTCACCTAATTCGTGCCGCTGCCGACTCCGCCGCAGCCAAACAAGAATTGATCGATAATTACGGTCTTTCCGAACAGCAATCTGATGCAATTCTACAAATGCAACTGCGGCGTTTGACAGCATTAGAAGCGCAAAAAATTCAGCAAGAACACGAAGAACTGCGAATTAAAATTGCTGATTTAGAAGATATTTTAGCACGTCGGGAACGTATCTTAGAAATCGCCGAAGTCGAAGCAGTCGAAATCAAAACCAAAATCGCCACTCCTAGGCGCAGCGTCATTGAACACGCCGAAGGAGAAATCGATGAAAGAGATTTAATTGCTAACGAACAAGCAATTATTCTGATTACAGAGCAAGGCTACATCAAGCGGATGCCTGTCAGCACTTTCGAGGCCCAAAGTCGCGCTACTCGCGGCAAAGCAGGCGCGAAAATGAAAGAAGACGACGGAGTAGAACATTTCCTTTCCTGCTGCGATCACGACAGCGTTTTGTTCTTCAGCGATCGGGGCGTAGTTTACTCTGTAAAAGCTTATCAAATCCCCGTCTGTTCCCGCACGGCTCGCGGTACTCCCGTTGTACAACTGTTGCCGATTCCTATAGAAGAAAAAATTACTTCTATGGTGTCAGTTACAGAATTTACCAGCGAAGAATACTTGGTGATGCTGACTCGCGGCGGCTACATTAAGAAAACCGCACTTTCCGCTTTTGGCAACATCCGTACCAACGGATTAATCGCGATTTCTCTAGAAGAAGGCGATCAATTGCGCTGGGTGCGGAGAGCAAAAGTTGGTGACAGCATCATCATCGGCACGCGCCAAGGGATGGCAATTCATTTCCGCACCAATCACGAACAGTTGCGCCCAGTTGGCCGCGCGACGCGGGGTGTAAAATCGATGAAATTGCGATCGGGCGATGAGCTGATCAGCATGGACATTTTGCCGAGTTCCATTGTTGCCGAAATTGCTGAATTGGAAACGGGCGAGGTGGAATTTGAAGGAGCCGAAATTGCTCTATTAGAAACGGGCGATTCGGAATTTGAAGGAGCCGAAATTGCTGAATCGGAAGCTGACGATGTGGAATTGGAAGACGAAGAATTAGAAGTGGAAGCTGAGGAAATTGAAGGCGAAGATGCCGAAGAAATTCCCGCAGTTAGCAGCGAAGTTCCTAGCGTTTTGGTGATCACCACCAACGGTTACGGCAAGCGGGTTCCAGTTTCGCAATTCCGCCTGCAAAGACGGGCAGGTAAGGGATTGACGGCTACTAAATTTAAGTCAAAGAAAGGTAAAGATGAGGTAGCAGCGCTGCGAATTGTCAACGAAGATGACGAGTTGATGATTATTACCAATCGAGGTATTATTATCCGTCAAGCTGTGAGTGCAATTTCGACGCAATCCCGGACTGCAACTGGCGTGCGGGTGCAGCGGTTGGATGAGGATGATTCGATCGTAGCTGTGGCTTTGGTGCCGGCTTCGGGTGAAGAGTCGATCGAAGAATTGGAATCTTCGGAATCTTCGGAAGCGGTGGAAGCCGTGGAACCCGTGGAAGCGGTAGAAGCGGTAGAAGCCGTGGAAGCGGTAGAAGAGTAGAGGTTAATAGTTTGTAGGGTGCGCACTGCGCACCTTACTGCTGAGTAAAATGGTAAAAGTTCGATCGGCTATTCCCAGTTTTTGCGCCCAAGACAGGTCAAAATTTAATAATAATTCTTAAAAAATATATCTAGGAACATGGCAATTCCATGTCCAGCCCTTGAATTGTTGACAATCGATCCGATAATTGCTATAGCATAATAGAATCAAAAAGTTAATAGCAAAAGTCTGTAAAAATGCCTTATTTAACAGCAGCGAACGACATCAAAGCACTCATCGCTAAAATTTCCCAAGCTAAAATCCTGTGGGTTGACACAGAAATAGCAGACTATAAATCCAATCCCAGATTATCTCTAATTCAAGTGTTAGCCGACTCCACCGATGCGACGGGAGATGCAGCTTTTCTACTAGATGTCTTGGATCAGCCAGAATTGGCAAAAATTTTCATCAGTCAAATCATGGTAAATCCAGATATTGAAAAAGTCTTGCACAACGCCAGCTATGACATCAGATTTCTGGGTAATGATGACGCTCAAAATGTCACTTGCACATTGAAAATGGCGAGGAAAATTCCAGCTTACATTCTACCATTACCCAACAGACAGCTCAAAACTTTAATAGAAACACTTTGCGGCATAGCTTATGTAGATAAAACAGAACAAAGCGGCGATTGGGCAAAGCGTCCTCTGACCCAAAAGCAGCTAGAATATGCCAAGATGGACGCGGTTTATTTAGTTGGAGTACATCGCCGCCTGCGAGAAATTCTTGCCCAATGTTACCCCGAACCCGCAACCGAAAACTTGACAGCATTGGGTGAAAAATATCAGGAAATAGAATCTCAGTGGAAGCCGCTAGATGTAGAATTTGGTGAAGTGAAAGAACGATTTAAAGCAGCAATGATGGCCCAAAAGCTCAAGGATAGTTCTTATTTTGAGCTTTCCAGTTCCATAACGATGAAAGTTGATTTTCTCACCCTGGCAAGACTGACGCAAACTGAGGGAATTGAGTTGAATTTTCCGGTGACATTGACTAAAGAAATTCAAAAACAGTTAGGAGAAATAATCGCAGATCCATCTTTGGAAATTGAGGATATTTCTAGTTGGCGGTTGAATTCCAACGTACAGCAGCGCCGGAAATCTACTAAGAAAGTTGCGCCGGAACCGGCTGCGGAGGATTTAACAGCATTGGGGGAAAGGTACAAACAAATTTTGCCTGAGTGGAAGTTGCTGGATTCTGAAGTTGAGCATCTGAAAGAGCGCATTAAAAAAGCAATGTTGGTGCAAAATAAGGGAAATACTCCCCATTTTAAGTTATCTAGTTCCTCAATTTTGAAAATTGATTTTGCTAGCTTGGCAAAACTTACGTTATCTGCGGGAGTCGATTTAGATTTTATGGTGACGCTGACTCAGTACATCCAGAAACAATTAAAAGAAACAATTAACAAAATTGATGTGCAAATTGAGTATATTACCAGTTGGCGGATGACGGCTAAGACTGTGGAAGATGAAGATGAGGAAATCCCGTTTTGAGTAATATCAAATCTGGTTGTTGCGGAATGATATCAATTCCGGCTGCGCCGGAATGATATAGAGGACACGGCAGTGCCGTTTCCCTACGCCAGATTAATTGTAGGGACACGGCACTGCCGTGTCCTCTATATTCGCCATATTTGCTATTTCCCTACCGTGAAATACTCATTTTTAGCGTACACGCTGATAATGCAATCACCCACTTCAAAAAACATTCCCTCTTGCTCATCTTTTGAAAATTGCAAGTTGCTGTATTTAGAATTAATTTCCTCAGCAGTCGCCGCTTTTGCATCCATTTCGTCGGGAATAAGTCCGGTGGAACCGATGTAGAAAACTAGCGGGGAAACTTTTTCGGCATACAATTTTTCGGCGTAGGTTTCCAGTCGCTGATTCGCACTAGCTAAAGCCGCTACAAACTCGTCTCGCTTGACATCTTTTTCTTGCCATTTTGCTTGCAAAAGTCTCAGCAAACTGTCTGCGCCAACTTTGGCTAAGGTAGCGCTCACAATTCCGTTATTCTCCAACCCCAGAAAGTCATCGAAAATCAGTTTCATCAAGTCGTCAACTTTGGTGATTTTGGTTCGGGATGAAACTGTTTTCTGTGCGAAGACGACAGGCTCGTCTAAGGTGATATCGAAGGTTGGTTTTGCTAGCTTTTCGCCACTATTTTTGTGGTAAACTTCGTAAAGGCGATCGAGAAATTTGTTGGCTGAGTGCAATTTGCCGAAATTGAGGATATTTTTGCTGCCGATGTCGATTTTGTAGCTGACTCGCGAGTCTACTGTACCATTGCCGATCGCACTTTTTAAATCTGTGTATTCCGTCGTCGTCGGAAAGTTGATGTAAAGGCTTTTCGACAGATAATGCTGTTTCAATTCTTCCAATTGTTCCGCTGTGTAAGCCTCGGATTCTTCCTTTAAATGAGCGGAGATCACGCTGGAGAGAATTTTGATTTCTGCAAGTTCCTCAAACACTCCGTCAAGACTGCCGTAACGCCCGTCAAAAGGCACTAACGGCAAACTATCTAAGTTGATATCGTACTCTGAATGGAAGTCAAATTCTCCCGCAGGCGAACCGTCTTTTTCAATTACACCGGATTTTTTGAGCAAATTAAAGACAGCTTTGCTGCTGATTTTGATTCGCAGTGACTTAATATTAACTTCGCCGTCGCTGACAATGGTATAGTTGTTGAAGGTATTGAGGTCTGTTACTAAAACTCCCGCCACTTCTGCGATTAAAGTTTCATCCTCAACTTTTACTAGCTTAACTTTTCGGGTAATCAGCATATTAATGGTGGCGGTGTTTTGATTGATGGCAAATGAGCCCATTCGCACGTATTCGCCGCCATCTATAAATTCTGTTTTCAGCGAAGGCTTGACAAGGTTGCCGTTTTCGTCTCGCTTCCCTTCAATTCGCTTCAAACCTTTTCGCTGATAGTTTTCTTGCAAGTGTTTCAAGTTGATGATGATGCTGTTGTTGTTTTCCTCGAATATTTTGATTAACTCTAGCAGGGTAATTTTGTCGCTGACTTTTACCCGATCGCAAATTTCACGATTTTGCAACACATCCGGCGCAAACACAGCCTGTTCCAAATCTCCCGTAAACTCGGCTATTTGGGCATTTGTCAAGGCTTTAGCGTGTTTTTCGGTCAAAGTAACATCGAAGGTGCTCGCCAGGGCATACTTAGCCGTATTTAAATTGCCGTCAGCGAGGTTAGCTTTCGCAAAAGCAAACACCGACTCATCAGTTTGAGCAACCGGAACATCTAGTTTGTCATACTGATCTTTGGCGACTTGCTGATATTTGTAAAACAGTCCCGCATCATCTGCTTTTAGCCCGCAGATTTTCAGCGTACTCGATGAACCGCTGATTTTCTTACCACTTTTAGAAACAAAAACTTGATAATCGTATTCCTTGATTAACGGTTCTTCCAACGGCGGCGCAACGGAACTGCCTAACAGCTTGGTGCTATCGTAAAGAGCATCATAAACCATTTTGACTTCGCCTGCACGAATGCAATTTCCCGATAATGTGTTGGCGATTTTGGAGAGCAGTTTGAAGTCAGCAGAGGCATAGGATATCGTGTTGGCAAACACATCCATCTCTTTGAGTTCTTCGCAAATTTCCCCTAGTTTTGCAGCTTCGGAATTGGCACTGGGGTCATTGGCATAGCCGTCTGTGTGCAAATTTATAGCTGTCACTTCTCCCGCTTTTACCAGAGATTTAGCGAGCTGCATTGACTGGGATATGCAGGTACAACCAGCAGTTTGGATTTTTTTAATTTCTGTGATGTATTGAGATTCAAACTTCATCACTTCTTGAATGGCAATTCGCTGGAAGTGACAAATTACGTCGCCACTATCAGCATAGGAAATTAGGCTGACGATGAGCTGGTAATTGTTGTATTCGTCTAAGGTCAAAAGCTTGATCAGGGTTTCTTTTAGCGGCTTTAAGTCAGAATACATTGAGCCGGAACGATCGATGATGATGATGCTGTGGGCGATCGACTTTTCGGGGATATCGCCGGGTTTTCTTTCTAGATTTGTACGATCGACTAAATAGAATGCCTTTTCGTTTCCGGCAAAATTGTAGAGGGTAAATTTGGTGCGAGTATTGGAGGCTGGTTGGCTGCTGGAACTTTTGACCTGAGATGATTGTTTTGCTTGCCGTGCCATAGTTTACACCTATGTTGATTTTCTATTCAACTTTATTATGACACGCGGTTTTGTCGGCGTCAAGGCCTGTCGCGAAAATTATCTGCCAGGCTGAATAAGTATTTATAACTAGAGTTCTCGGATTTTTGAAAGACTTGCATTTCTGAATAGAAACTAATTTTATTGTGGTCGATCTACGGGAGATGACAACATATCATATTTGGTCAATTACCAATAAAAATTGTTCGCAGTGAGGACTAAACTCCTCAAATTTAGAAGAGGACTAAAGTCCTCACTACAAACTAATTTGATTGTGGCAACTCGCACGGTCGATCGCCAAATCGAACCGCGCCCCGCAAGCCAGATTGCCAAAATCTCCACTATGCTAACCTAGGCAAGCAGCAATGCCTTGTCACGAAGGCGATTAAGATAATTTCAAACAATTTATTTTATTGAGGAGCGGTGTATCCCCTATGGCAAACCTGATCGGCACAGACGGCAACGACTTTATTCTAGGAACTCCGCAGGGCGATCGAATTCGCGGCTTAGATGGCGATGACACGCTCTCAGGTGGTCCCGGCGACGACACTATAGACGGTGACGCTGGCAGAGACCAAATTCTTGGAGGCGATGGATCGGATTCGCTGTTTGGGGGTGAAGGAAATGACGAACTGATTGGCAACCAAGGTCGCGATTTTGCTTCCGGCGGGAATGGCGACGACTCGATTCGCGGCGGTTTGGGCAACGATACCCTCGACGGGAACGACGGGATAGACAGCATTTTGGGAGACGCAGGGGACGACTTGATTCGCGGCAACTCAGGCTTTGATATCATTGCCGGCGGTACTGGTAACGACACCCTCAGAGGCGGTGACGGTGACGATTCTGTGTTCGGCAATGGTGATGATGACTTTCTCTACGGGGATGCTGGGAAAGATTCTCTCAACGGCGGTACTGGTAGAGATCAACTGTTTGGCAGTGATGGCAACGACTACTTGAAAGGGGAAGACGGCGACGATACTTTGTACGGCAATGCCGACAAAGATTCGCTGTTTGGAGACTCTGGAAACGACCAAATATTCGGCGGAAAGGCTGACGATACAGCTTTCGGCGGCATCGGTTCCGATACGATTCGCGGTGATGAAGGCGATGACTCGGTACTGGGAGATGAAGGTAATGACTTCCTGTTTGGTGGCAAAGGTAATGATGCTCTCGACGGCGGTTTTGGGGATGATTCCTTGGCTGGAGGTATCGGCGACGATACAATTTTGGGCGGTTTCGGCAATGACAATTTATTTGGGGCAGAGGGCAATGATTCTTTGATCGGAGGTGAGGGTTCGGATACTCTGACTGGCGGTGGTGGCAGTGATGTCTTTGGATTGGGAGCTGGGCCTGGCAGTGTGGCTTTGATTACTGATTACAATGAGGCGGAGGATTTCTTTGGACTGCCGAGCAATTTATCTTTTGGTAATTTGGTGGTTAGTCAAGGCAACGGTGCAAACCGCAGAGATACTGTAATTACGATCGACGGTAAGCTTTTAGCAATTTTGATAGACACTCCGTCGGCGCTGATTGATGCCAATGATTTTATATCTGTTACTGGCACGGCTACTCCCAGACCAACCACTACCACTACCACTACCACTACCACTACCACTACAAGTCCGGTAACAACTGGAACTCAGGCAACGACTCCGACTCCGGTAAGGACTCCGACGCCCGTAACAACTCCGACTCCGGTAACGACTCCGACTCCGGTAACGACTCCGACTCCGGCGACAACTCCGACTCCGGCGACAACTCCGACTCCGGCGACAACTCCGACTCCGGCGACAACTCCGACTCCGGTAACGACAACTCCGACTCCGGTAACGACAACTCCGACTCCGGCGACAACTCCGACTCCGGCAACAACTCCGACTCCGGCGACAACTCCGACTCCGGCGACAACTCCGACTCCGGCGCCGACTGCTTCGAGGATTCCGACTGCGCCGACAGTTAGCGTGCCTGATTCGCCACTGCGGTCAATTAGTTCTCTAACCCCGACTCCTACTCCCGGACTCTTGCCATTACCCGGCCAGACGCCGATGTTCCCGGCGGTGCCGAACCCGATACCTTTACCTCCTACACCTTTCGGGTTTTAGATGCCAGAGCGCAGCTCAGTTATGAGTTTGGAGTTAATGTAAATAAAACTCACAAACTCATAATTCATAACTATTTAGCGCCTTCTGGAGTCTCGGCCGAGTCTTCTGGCAACTCGGCCGGAGAATCTTCTAGGGGAGATAACTGTTGGCTGTACCCCAAGAGCGATCGAAGTTTCATGCGGTGGATGTAAGGCCAGCCGCCATTGGCTTCAATATTTTTGAGCAGTTTGTAAAGTGCTTGGCGGTTGTCGGGAAAAGACGCTTGAAACAAACCGTCGCGAATTTCCCGGTGCGAAGCTTCCAGCGCGCGCAGCAAAGCCAAAAGCAGCAGACTGTCTCCCTGACAACTTTCGGCTAAAGTCCAAATCGCCTCTGTCAGCGATTGCATTTGAGACTGCAACTTTTCTGACTCTAAATCTTTGCCGTTGTCCATACCGCTGCTTCCTTTGAAATCTACAAGGCCTTTGTCCCCAGCCTTTTGGTCAGCGGACTAATTGAGCTAGTCGCGATCGCCATTCGGGGCCATAAGCAACGTAGCTTAAGTAGGTTGACGATCGCAATATTAATTTGCAGTCCAAGTCAGGAAAAGAGCACCACCCGTCGTACGATGTGTATTGGGCTGCGATCGTTCCCTTTTGAGAAATCAAAAGTTCTTGCTTGTTTTCACGGCGCACTAGCTCGATTTCTTGAGTCAATGCCGGTGTCGGTGAAGCGAGCGAGCTGGATCTAAATGCTGCTCTAAGCGCTGGCTAGCGCCTGCCGGCGGGCAATTATATTTTGCTCGAACTGCGGCTTTTTCTTAATATAATCTGATGTTGGATATTGAGGTTGAGAATGAAATATCGTGCTTTAATTGTTGCACTTTTAGCTTTTTGCATGAGTGCGCTGGTTGCTTGTTCTTCTGCTCCTGACACGGTGGCGACTACCGAGTTGCTCACCTACGACGAGATTAGAGGTACTGGATTGGCTAATAACTGCCCTAGCTTGGCAGAAACTTCTCGGGGATCGATCCCGATCGAAGCGGGCGGCACATACAAACTGACTGGTATGTGTTTGCAACCTACCACTTATTTTGTGAAAGAAGAACCAACAAACAAACGCCAAGAAGCAGAATTTGTGCCTGGTAAATTGCTGACTCGGTTCACGTCGAGCATTGACCAAGTTCAAGGTACCCTCAAGGTAGGTAATGACGGAACTCTGACTTTTAAAGAAGAGGACGGCTTGGACTTTCAAGCAATTACGATTCAGTTACCGGGCGGAGAGCAAGTACCTTTCTTGTTTACCATTAAAGAGCTGGTGGCCAGTTCCGAACCGGGAGTGGTTGCTATCAATACTTCCACCGATTTGCGAGGGGAGTTTAACGTTCCTTCTTACCGCAGCGCAGGCTTTTTAGACCCTAAAGGTCGCGGGGTATCGACTGGCTATGACAATGCTGTCGCGCTTCCGGCTACTGACAATTCCAAACTGAAACGGTCTAATGTTAAGCTGGCTGACACCCGCACCAAGGGCGGCAAAATTTCTCTCCAAGTTGCTAAAGTCAACAGCGCCACTGGCGAAGTTGGCGGCATTTTTGAGAGCGTGCAGCCTTCTGATACTGATTTGGGAGCTAGACCCGCTCTGGATGTGAAAATTCGGGGTTTGTTTTACGCTCGCATTGAGCCTTCTGTGTCGTAAAACAGGCTTTCAGGATCGATCCTCTGCGATGGCTTTCCTACCCTTCGGGAACGCCTTCGGCGAACGGATCGCTTCGCTAACGCCAACGAACTAGAGCAGTTTTTTGCTGATTAAGCTACTGCTCGTCATTCATTAGCCAACAGTCTTTGGCAACGTAACTTAAGACTGTTGACTAATGACTAAGTTTATGATTAAAGTGTGGTGAGTTGCGAGTTATTAACTTAGGATTTTTAATTAATAAAAGTATTGCGTTAAAACTGGTTTGAGATTATAATGTAGTGTGAAAAAATCCCGTTTAAATTCTGGCTGCGACCGAAGATATCTAGCGTGACCCAGCCACATCGCCGCACAGTCCCAAAGTTGAACTGGTGTGTCGGCTGTCACAGTTATCAAGTGCTAGGATTACACCAGCTCAAAATTATTTTTTTTAGACTAGATTGGAAACCAAGTCTAAAGCAACGTCAGCCCTCAGCTCTACCAACTCTTATGCCACTATGTCAACCACAACCCCGAACGAGCTAAAAAGCGAAAATTTGCAACTGTTGCGCGAGTACCAACTTTCTCGATCGAATGAAGTCCGCAATAAATTAGTGAAACTGAATATTGGACTGGTCAGAAAAGAGGTTTACCACTGGATCAACCAGTGCGCTGAAAACTACGACGATTTGCTGCAAGTTGGGTGTCTTGGGTTGATCGGGGCGATCGAGCGATTTGATATGTCGAAGGGACACGCTTTTAGTTCCTTTGCAATTCCTTACATTCGGGGCGAAATTCAACACTACTTGCGGGACAAAAGCCCTTCTGTGCGAGTTCCGCGCCACTGGCTGTCCCTGGAACGCAAATCTGTCGGAGCGATCAAGGATTTGCAGGTTCAGTTCAACCGCAAACCTACGGATGCTGAAATAGCAGCAGTTTTGGAGGTTTCTGTAGAAGAATGGCAAGAAATTAAGTTGGCTCATCTCAACCGATCGCCTTTAAGTTTAGACGCGCCGGTGCAAGATGAAGATCAGGGAGCAACTTGTCTGGGAGAATTGGTGCCCGATAGCAAGTATCGGAGTTTTCAGTTGGCCCAAGAGGATCGAATTCGCGTACAGCAAGCTTTGGCGATGCTGGAACAGCGGACTCGCGAGATATTGGAGTTTGTTTTTCTCTACGATTTGACGCAGAAGGAAACAGCCGAACGCTTGGGTATTAGCGCGGTGACTGTTTCTCGGCGAGTTAAAAAGGGGCTGGATTTGCTCAAAGAAATCATGACTAAACAGCTTTAGCAGAAGGAATAAGGAATAAGGAAGAAGGAAGAAGGAAGAAGGGAAATGCAATTCCGGGCACTGGTTTCAGCGATTTAAAATGTCCCGATCGTCCTTGAAGGTTGCCATATTAGTCAGTAGTCGGTGAACAGTCAATGTTTGTCAACCGTCAACTAACCACTGACTAATTAATTTTTAGATGTGACGGACAAACTTATCGAGCCTTTCTAGGGCTTTTTTAATTGTGCCTAAATCGGTGGCGTAAGACAAGCGAATGTGGTCGTCTGCGCCAAAAGCAATCCCTGGAATAACTGCTACTTGATGCTGTTCTAAAAAAGCATCGCAAAATTGCAGAGAAGTCATTCCAGTTTTACTGATATTGACAAACATATAGAAGGCGCCGTCTGGTTTGATGCAGCTAATTCCAGGGATCGCATCAAGCAATTCAAATATTACTTCACGCCGATCGGCAAAAGCGAGACGCATTTTTTCGACAGACTCTTGGCTGCTTTCCAAAGCTGCGATCGCCCCGTACTGTGCAAAGGTACACACGTTTGAGGTACTGTGTCCTTGAATGGTGCTAGTGGCTTTAATTAATGCGATCGGCCCGGCCAAATAGCCGATGCGCCAGCCTGTCATCGAGTAACCTTTGGCAAAACCGCTGCTGACGATCGTGCGATCGAATATTTCTTGACCGAGGGAACCGATGCTGACGTGTTGAGCGCCGTCATATATAATTTTTTCGTAAATTTCGTCCGAAACGACTAGGATATCTCGATCGACTATCACCTCGGCCAGGGCTTGAATTTCTGCCGGAGTATACACCATTCCCGTCGGGTTAGAAGGCGAATTCAGCACAAATAACTTGGTTTTGGGAGTAATCGCTCGATTCAGTTGTTCCGGTGTAATTTTATATCCTGTAGAAGCATCAGTCCGTACAATTACGGGCCTGCCGCTGGCGAGTTTGACCATTTCTGGATAGCTCACCCAGTAGGGAGACGGAATAATTACTTCATCTCCAGGCTCGATCAGAGCCATCATCAGATTGTAGAGGGAATGCTTGCCGCCGTTGGTGACAATGATATTTTCCGGTTGATAGTGGAGATTGTTGTCGTCGCGGAGTTTGCGGGCGATCGCCGCTTTTAACAGCGGTTCCCCAGCCACGGGGCCGTACTTAGTCTTCCCCGCGTCCAAAGCTTGCTTCGCCGCCGCTTTAATGTGTTCCGGGGTATCAAAATCGGGTTCTCCCGTACTCAAACTACAGACATCAATCCCTTCCGCCCTCATCGCTTTTGCCTTAGCTGCGATCGCCAAGGTTATGGAAGGAGGAACCTCACCCACTCGTGCTGCCAACTTAATCATTGGATTTTAGATATTAGATTTTTGACTTTAGATCATAGGGTGACAAATCTTGATATTCAACCCTGTTGTTATGAAATTATGACATTTGCTAAGGTAGTACGTACAGGATTTAGCAATTAAGCAATAAAAATTGAAAAAGCTATTAGTTTTAATTTTAATTTTTTAGTTTTTATGTTTTGCGTTATTATTGTACCATTTTCGATACCTCGTTACCCTCAACGCCGATCGGCCTGTGCTTATGGATCTCAAATCTCTGATTCGCGACATTCCTGATTTCCCGAAGCCGGGAATCATGTTTCGAGACATTACAACTTTGCTGCGCAACCCGCAAGGGCTGAGCTATACCATTGACAGCTTAGCCGAAAAATGCTCTGCAATGTCTGCTGACTATATCGTGGGCATGGAATCCCGGGGCTTCATCTTTGGCGCGCCTTTGGCTTATAAAATGGGAGTGGGCTTTATTCCCGTCCGCAAACCGGGAAAATTGCCTGGAGAAGTTTATTTTGCCGAGTACGAGTTGGAGTACGGGGTCGATCGGCTGGAGATGCACAAAGATGCGATGACATCCGGTAGCCGAGTGCTGATTGTGGACGATTTAATCGCCACTGGCGGAACGGCGGCTGCGACGGCTAAGCTGTTGGAACAAGCTGGCTGCGAGCTTGTCGGTTTTGCTTTTGTGATCGAGTTGCTGGCTTTGGGCGGGAGACAGAAATTGCCCCAAGTGCCGATCGTCACGTTAGTTGAATATTAGGTAGTTAACTGTTAACTGTTAACTGTTAATTGTTGAGTGTTGAGAAATAATATCTTTTCCGTTTGCATCGGAATCATTCATCTCTCTGGGATCTTCCTCTGCGCCAAGAGCGCTCTCTGTGGTTAAATCATTCCGATGCAACTGGAATTAATATCATTCACAAATCTAAAATCTAAAATCTAAAATCTAAAATCTAAAATCTAAAATGGTATGACTTCTATTAAGTTAAATCGAAAGTTACGAGTTTTGAGTTCTCTATTTGGCGGGCAGACATTTACTTATGTTTTTAAGCGGCTGTTGCAGGCTCTGCTCACGCTATTTTTAGCATCAATGCTTTGTTTTGCAATTATTGAGCTAGCACCAGGAAATTACTTGGACACTTTGAGCCAAAATCCGAAGATTTCGCCGGAGACACTCAAGCAACTAGAACAGCAGTTCGGTTTAGATCAACCAGCGATTGTGCAGTATGGGCGGTGGCTGCAACAAATCGTGACGCGGGGGAATTTTGGTACGAGTTTTGTGTATCAGCGATCGGTAGCTTCGCTGCTGTGGGAACGGGTACCGGCGACGCTGTTGATGGCGATCGCCTCTTTGATTGTAACTTGGGCGATCGCGATTCCTTTGGGAATTGTCGCCGCTGTCAATCAAAACCGGACTGTCGATCGTATTTTACAAGTAGTCAGCTACACCGGACAAGGATTTCCCAGCTTTATTACGGCTTTGCTGCTGCTATTTTTCGCACAGAATACTTCGCCTCTATTTCCTGTCGGAGGAATGACAAGTATTGACCATGCAGACTTACCTTGGTGGGGTCAAATTCTCGATTACGGCTGGCACTTAATTTTACCAACAGTAGCTTTAAGTATTACCAGTTTTGCTGGCTTGCAAAGATTGATGCGCGGACAATTATTAGACGTGCTGCGTCAAGATTATATCCGCACAGCACGGGCAAAAGGTTTGCCGGATAATCGAGTTATTTACGTTCACGCTTTGCGGAATGCGATCAATCCTTTAGTTACGCTGTTGGGTTTTGAATTTGCTAGTTTGTTGAGCGGTGCATTTATTGCGGAATTTTTCTTTAATTGGCCTGGTTTGGGTAAGCTGACTCTGGAGGCTGTGACTAATCAAGATTTGTATTTAGTCATGGCGAGTTTGATGATGGGCGCTACGATGTTGATTGTGGGGAATTTGTTGGCGGATTTGTTGCTGAAGGCGATCGATCCTCGGATTAAGTTGGAAAATTTGAAATAATAGAAGAAGGTACGACACGGATTTTGACACGGATACACGGATTAATTATTTAGCGTGGGGCATTGGTCATATCAAATCCGGTGGCATCGGAATTATTAATGAAGCTAACAGCACAGACTTAGCTGAGTTAGAAGATGTCAGTTGTAACTAAAATTTTGTACTCTCGGAGTGTTTTATGTCAGAACAAAAACCAAACGAGCCAATGAGTTTTAGCCGCTTTGCCGACTGGTGCAGGCATATTGACAGTCTTTCAGAAGGAGCAAGGCACACAGTTCAAGTGTTGTTAAAAATGGCTGGCACTGATGACGCTGAAGCAGCGGAGC
>JANNOR010000121.1:0-37009 GCA_031399265.1 Cyanobacteria bacterium SOY_34_metabat_3
CCTTGAATATTCATCCCTTCATAAAGTCGATGAAATTAATAATGCAAAAGGGCAACAGCTAGCAGATGAAGTAATATCTGATGGTGGGTCACGCTAACCTACCCTACAAAACTCGACTTTAAACCATCAACCGATTACAAGGAGAAAATGATGAAAGCACAGATAGTTGAACCGAATGATTTTGACCTTCACAACAAGGATGTGCAACTCCACTACTCGATGGAAAGCTTCATCGGTGGATCGCAGCTTACTTACAAAACTCAGAAACTCGATCGGCAATTCAAAGGGGAAGAAATTAGTGTGCTAGAAACAGAGATTGGCAAGCTGGTCACGGTACTTGTTGAACCCGATTCTGATACAGGAAAGGAAGTCAGGCTGACCCTACTACTGCCAACCATCAACCTGCCATCTAGTCTACAAAACCCTATTGAGATACAGGCAATTTTGACCACCCAGCGCACTGTCCAGCGCGGTGGTCCTCCCATACTTGAAGGGCAGCTACAGACGCATCATACTTTGTCCCTCACAGGAACAACTCGCCGAGTTGACTTCTAAGACGATTTTTATTGATTAGCCTCAACGCTCAATCCTCCCTACGCGCAGGCTACGCGATCGCCCCTAATGCCTTAAGAGTGTTTTTGTGAGCCACTGTCAACCCAGTTGCCCCTTGAATATTCATGCCTTCATAAAGCCGATCGACCGTCAACGTTCTCATACAGCGTCCTGTGGCTACTTCCCATAGCTTAATCGTGCGATCGTCACTGCCGCTCAGTAAAAATTGACCATTGGAGAAGAAGATCAACGAAGTTACCCAACTCCTA
This sequence comes from Cyanobacteria bacterium SOY_34_metabat_3, assembly GCA_031399265.1. Lineage (GTDB taxonomy): Bacteria > Cyanobacteriota > Cyanobacteriia > Cyanobacteriales > Microcoleaceae > Microcoleus. The sequence continues at coordinate 822 of JANNOR010000121.1, forward strand.
TGCTCCCCCAACACTTGCAGACAATCCCCGGTTTGCAGATTCCACAGTTGAACGGTTCGATCGCCACTGCCACTTGCCAACGTTTGACCATCCGGGCTGATGGCAATCGACCAAACTTCACCCGTATGCCCTCGCAAAACTCGTAAACTTTCCCCCGTCTGGAGATCCCAAAGCCGAATGGTTCGGTCAAAACTACCGCTGATCAACTGTTGACCGTTGGGATCGAATGCCAGCGTCAGAACTGGGCCCGTGTGACCAGGCAAAACCCGCAGACACTCTCCGGTTTGCACGTCCCAAAGACGAATGGTTTGGTCAGAACTGCCACTTGCTAGATATTGAACGCTGGAGTCAAATGCGATCGCCCGAACGCTATCTTCATGACCCCGCAGCACCCGCAGACACTCTCCGGTTTGCACGTCCCATAGCCGCACGGTGTGGTCGTGACTGCCGCTTGCCAAGGTTTCCCCCTTGGGATCACAAATCACTGCCCACACGGGCGCGTCATGCCCTGACCACTGATTGAAAGACCCCGTTTGCACATTCCACACCACAATCGAGCCATCTTGTCCATTGGTCGCTACTGTTTGACCATCGGGGCTAAAGCTTAAATCCGAAGTCCAACTGGTGAAATGCGTAGTCGAATCGCTTGGTCTGTGCAAAGTTTTGTAAGGGTGAAGCGGTGATAAGTCGTCATCGAACTGCAACTGCCACAGATGAATCGTTTCATCTTGACCTCTACTGGCAAGGGTTTGACCATCAGGACTGAGGCTAAGGGAACGAATTCCACTGGTACATCCGCGCAGCGTTTTGAGGCTTTGCCCGTGGAAATTCCATAACCGAACCGTTTGATCTTGACTGGCACTCACCAGTCGTTCACCCTCGACCGCAATGGCGAGAACATCGTCAGTATGATTGTTTAGAACGTTGATGCACTGTTCATCTTGTACACTCCAAAGGCGCAAGGTGCCATCATCGCTGCCACTGGCCAAAATCTCACCATTTGGGCTAAACGCAATGCCCCAAACCCAATTGGTGTGTCCATTCAGTACCTTTGAATCAGAATTTGATTCGCTGGAGTGAATTTGCCCGCTCCAGAGTCGAATCGATCGATCGTGACCTCCGCTAGCTAGCAGTTGACCATCGGGGCTGTACCGCACACAACGAACCCCTTCGGTATGTCCATGCAACACCCCTAAACAGTTTCCATCGATCGCATTCCAAATCCGAATCGATGTGTCATGGCTGCCACTGGCTAAGGTTTGATTGTCGGGAGAGAAGTGAACCGAGTAAACGCTTTTCTGATGCCCTTCCAAGACGTGAAGACAGTCCCCTTGCAAATTCCACAATCGCACAGTGCGATCGTCACTACCACTCGCCAACCGCTGACCGTCGGGACTAAAGGCAACTGACCAAACACAACCTGTATGCTGCGTTAAAATCCGTAAGCATTGACCGCTATTTACATCCCACAATCGCACGGTCCTATCAGTACCGCTGCTGGCTAAGATGTTGCCATCGGGACTAAAGGCAACCGACCACACCCAGCTTGTGTGACCTTCAAAGGTGGCGAGTAGTTGACTCGTGGTGATGTTCCAAAGATACACCCTGCTGTTTGAATCGCCGACTGCAATGATTTGACCGTTTGCGCTAATGTCGATCGACATTGCACTATTTAAACTCTCTGAAAAGATGGACTTAGCTAAATCAGCATTCTGAAAATTGACCCCGGCCAAATTAACCTGCCGCAAGTCTGCTTCGGCAACCACTAGCTCAGAAAAGTCAGAGCCGCGCAAATCCACGCGGTTCTTCACTAGAAGATTGATCAGGTTGCCTGCAACGTACCCCGGTTTTTGTCGCTGCTGTGCTAATAGTTGCCGCGATCGCCTTTCAATCTCTGACACACTGCCAAAACGAGACAGGAGCCGTTCAATTACAGGTTGTAAAATCAGTCGCAATTGAATTTCTCCGATATAATCTTTTGCCTGCACCCGAATCAATGGATGACTTTGCAATACATCAATCCCAGAAGTCTCAAATTCTGTACAAACCTGCTGAATAAATCGTTCAGTGACATATTCCATCACCACTGGTTGCAAGAAAAATAACCCATCGGTTTTTTCGAGTAGCGATCGCCTCAGCAGCGAATTAATTAGATTAGGTACGCTTTGCTCAGAGGCAATATCTACCATATTTTCGCGAATCTCTGCGATCGAGAGTGGCTCGCGGTGAATCGCAAACCAAAATAATGTTTTCTGCTCGTTTTTGGATAGGCGATCGAACTGACGATCGAGCAAATCGCGGATGTCTTCAAATACAAAAACTCCCTCAGCAATATCAGCTAAAACGTCTGCAATCCTGCCCTTGAAAAGTTCTTGGATGGCGGCTGCCACCATCTTCAGCGCTAGGGGATTGCCACCATAATGATTGATTAGGGTCTGCCATTCTGCTTCTGAACCCGTAAACGTCCCCTTTTGTCGAAAGATAGCGCGTCCGTCATCGAGAGTGAGTCCACTCAAAGGCAGCGATCGCACCACGCCTTTTTCGCCCTCCATCAGCCCCATTTCGCATGGCTTTTCTCGACTGGTGAGCAACAAACAACTTTTGTGGGGAGTGTCTCCAATGGTTCTGAGTAGTTGTCCGTAAGCTTCATAGCCCGATCGCCATTGTCCGACTTGCTCGCTGTCTAAAATGATTTCAACGTTATCCAGAATCAACAGACATTGACGCGATCGCAAATACTGCATTAACTTAGAAAACTTTTCATCCAGCGTGGTAGGAATGACCGGATCTTCCCCGTAAATTGGCATCAAAAATTTCAGCAGGCTCGATAGAAGTTCTTCTAACGATGGCGCGTTGTGGAGACTTCGCCACACCACAATCTCGAATTCTGCCTGCATCCCAAGTGCAGCTTTCACGGCGATCGTACTTTTGCCAATACCCCCGATTCCCAGTACCGCGACAACCCGACATCGATCGGCAACCATCCACTCCCACAGTTGCGCTAGTTCGGTTTCGCGTCCGTAAAACACCGATGTATCGACAGCATTGTCCCAATCTTGTTGAGCATTTGCCCGCAGGCTTTCCGACTCTTCACATGACACAGTGGGGGATGTAAAGTCGGCTGTGGTTAATTCCAGCCCAAACGCCTGGAACAGATATTCTAACGACAGGCGATCGACTCCCTGTTCGCGCTTGAAAATTCGGGAGAGGGTATTGAGAGAAAGTACGGTGCGATCTCTTAAATTTTCCAGCGTAAAATGTTTGCCCCAACTCTCCTCAGATTCTGCTTCCTGTTTTGCCGATTGAAATCGCTGCCACCCATGAGGCGATAGGATGACCCCTCGCACCCGCCCAACCGCAGCATTACCGTTCCTAGATTTAGACGCATTGAAATCCATAGGTAAGTCAACAGCAGTAAAAGGTCGATCGAGTCTTCAGCGAGAGCTTAGATTTTGACAGGTATTTGAGTATCAAATGGACACTCTTGATAAAGAATACCACGGCTCACTTCTTGCCGTGACTCCATCCCAAATACCTGTCTTTAGGAACAGAAACATTAACTTGCAGCTTAACTAAAATAACTTGAGTGTTCTACATTGGATGAAAGTTGCACAATGAAGACAAGGAGCCGCTGGGCTGACTCGAACCAAGTCTGCAAATCCAGTAAGGCTTTCCCGGTTGCTTCTGTACGCCCTATCAAACCAAAATAAGTCATGAATATCAGCGCTCATTTTTTGTCGGTAAAAAGCCTAGCCCTCATTTGTGCAATTGCTGCACTTGCTGTTACACTTGGCGGCAAAGCCTACGCGGCAACGATCGATTACTCGCCCCAATTTAACGAAGCAGATCGTTACACCACGACGATATCTGCTAATAACGATTTAGCAGACATCTACTATCCCAAACCCTCCAATTTGCAATCCGGCAAGTATTCTTTCCCGATCGCACTTTTATTGCAAGGCGCGCTTGTAGATAAATCGTTTTACTCAGATTACGCTAGCCTCGTGGCGCGGTATGGCTTTGTGGTAGTCGTGCCGAACCATTTGCGCCCTTTGCCCGTCAATCCCAGTGCACCGCCTAGCTTGCTGTCGGAAACTTCGCAAATTGGGGCGGTTTTGTCTCAAATGGCGATCGAAAACACCAAGCCCACATCTCCCATTGCGTCTGTTGTCGATACGCAGCGCCTTGGTTTATTGGGTCATTCTTTTGGTGGTGCGGTGGGGTTATCGGCGATCGCTAACAAATGTCTCACAGAATTGTTTTTGTGTCGAGAGCCATTTACCCGCCCGAAAGAACTATTAGCAGGCGCATTTTTTGGAGCTAACCTGCGGAATCCAATTGCTAATCAATTTGTCTCCATTGCTAATGATGGCATTGCAGTGGCGTTGATTCAAGGCGATATCGATGGCGTCGCCCTGCCCGATCGAGCTCAAAGCACCTTCGATCAGATTCAAGCACCGCCCAAAGCTTTGGTTACTGTTAAAGGTGCAAATCACTTCAGCATTACCGATGTTAATCACCCTGCCGGTGCCAACCCCGATCGCAATACTGCTACATTAGATCGAGCCGTTGGGATTGAAACGATCGCCCGTTGGAGCGCGCTATTTTTGCGAGCAAATATGCTTGAAGATCCGGCTGCATACGATTATATTTACTCTCAAGGTGATACCCTAGATCCGAATGTCAGCGTCACCAGCGTTGCAGTTCCAGAACCATCTTCTCTAGCAGGAGCGGTGATGTTTGGTATTCTGGGACTTGGTTATCGTTGGAGAAAATGGAAAGTTGGCGATCGCAAGGCTACTAAAATTTAAAAATTGAGGTAAGATATTGTGCTTTTTACTTGGAAAACAACACTTTTGTTTGTCACCTGTGCAACTCTAATTTTGTTACCGCTCAACTGGTTAATGCTCGGCGATACCTTGCTAATTAAAAAGGGAATCGACTATAGCACCTCAGAAACTAATTTTATGCAATTCTGGATTAAAATAGCAGTTTTCATAGGAGTTTTACTTCCGGGAGTTGCGTTTTTGGTCTGGCATGACTATCCCGAACCTAGAAAAATTATGGGATTCTATTTAGTAGTTTTAATCGTCCAGATTGCAGCCGAGTCGATTTTGAGTCGTGTTTTATTTCCCAGCTTGGTAGTAATCACCGGAACGATTTATACAGTTTTTAGAATTTGGCAATTATGGCATGGTCAACAGCTTGTGATGGCTGCGGCTCAAACTAACAACCACAATACAATGATTTTTAGCAGTTTATTGTGGTTGTTACTGTTTTTTTGGTCGAGTAATTTAATCGTACTTTTTGCAGTGTCTTGGCCTAACATTTTGTCAAAGCGATCTTTTGATTGAAAAAAAAGAGTTTTCTGTTCTCAAGACTCTTCTCAGGTTTTGAAGTATGATGGGTCATCATTATAAATTTTTACGTTTAACGATAAACTAAAGAACGAATGTAAAACAACAACGCTCCAATGGAGTAAAAACCATTAACCAAAATCAACAATCCCTTACCAAAATAAGAGTTGACAAAACCAAAAACCCGGAAAGTTGACAGCAGCACTAACAACATTTCAACCAAAGAAACAATTGACCCGTAATGATTCCGATCCCAATAAGAAAATGGACTGATGAAACGGTAATTGCTAAACGGAAAAAAGTGCCTGTGAGCGTCATCATTGTGGACAGGCAAATCTCCCAGAGAGTGCAGAATCATACTCAGAAACAGAATTTGGACGCTTTGCCAGCCAAAGTAATAAGCAATTACCCAGCCGATCGCAGCCAGAGGGATAGAATGAAATAGAGCCACAATATTCTGGACAAAAGGCTCATAATATGCTTGTGACCAAATAGTAGATTCCGGCAACCGAGCCATGTATTTTGCCCAAAAGTAAAAGAGAAATATCGGGATGTCCGGTAAAATTCCGCCCGTAACGATGAGCAAATTAAACTCAGAATGCTGAGCTCTACCGAGAATTGCGAGATTGATAATCGCGTGGCTGGGTGTTTTCATAAGTAAGGTGCGTCAACTAGGATTATCTTATTCATAATTAATCAGATATTGGCTGACGCACCCTACGCATGAGATAGTTGGCTGATGTTACAAGAAAGGTTGCAGTCGATCGATCAACTGAGCCGGTTGCAATACTCCCTCAATGCGATCGACCTCAGCACCATTTTTGAACAGCACCAAAGTCGGCAAAGCATAAATTTGATACTGCGAAGCCAACTGTTCGTACTTATCCGTGTCAATTTTGACAACCATCAGCTTTTCCTTCATCTGACCGCCGACTTGATCCAAAATCGGTGCCATCATCTGACAAGGCCCGCACCAAGTAGCGTAAAAATCCACCAACACCGGCAAATCGGAGCTTGATAGCAACTCCTCAAAACTGTTGAACTGTTTTTGAACTGCCATAGGACAAAATAATTTTTTTGGTTCTGGCTCGATTTTAGTGCAAAATTCTGAGCGTACATTACAAGGATACAATTATGGAATTATTGCCAGAAACTTTTCAGAGATTGCGGGGTCAAGTTGCTGTCGTCACCGGTGCGTCACGGGGAATCGGCCGCGCCGTGGCTTTAGCCCTAGCCGCAGAGGGCGCTAAAGTCGGTGTAAACTATGCGAGTTCGAGTGCTGCTGCGGATGAGGTGGTAGCAGAAATCGCCGCCGCTGGCGGAGAAGCTGTGGCGCTTGCAGCAGATGTCTCGAAAACTGACCAAGTGGATGCACTCATCAGTAATATCATGGAAAAATGGGGGCGGATTGACATTTTGGTGAATAATGCGGGCATTACCCGCGATACTTTGCTGCTGCGGATGAAGTTGGAAGATTGGCAAGCTGTGATTGATTTGAATCTAACTGGCGTGTTTTTGTGTGCGAAAGCTGCGAGCAAAATCATGCTGAAACAGCGCAGCGGCCGAATTATTAATATTGCTTCGGTTGCGGGACAAATGGGCAATCCCGGACAAGCTAATTACAGTGCGGCGAAGGCTGGGGTAATTGGATTTACGAAAACTGTGGCGAAGGAATTGTCTAGTCGCGGGATTACTGTGAATGCGGTTGCACCGGGTTTTATCACTACAGATATGACTAAGGATGTCAAGTCTGATGAAATTTTGAAGTACATTCCCCTGGGGAGATATGGGGAAGTTGGGGAAGTTGCGGGGATGGTGAAGTTTTTGGCGGCGGATGCGGCGGCTGCTTATATTACGGGGCAGGTTTTTAATGTGGATGGGGGAATGGTGATGGCTTAGCATTTGATTTTTTTTGCCGCAGATATTGCACAGGCTTACAGCCTGTGCCATAATTTCTTTAGTTGCCACTTAAAGAGTGAGTTGCAGTTTTAGGATGTGCATTACGCGCTTTACTTTGACAAAACTCTTCAAATAGCTGAAAAAAAATATCTAGGGCATCTCTCTCATCTTGAGAAAAGAATAGAATTATATTCGCCCATGATTGAGATGAGTCGATATTAAATTTTTTCTGTATCCAATCTTGAAATCCATCAAGAGGATTTTCCGGTTGTAGAGGTAAGCCAAGCTGGTACTGCGCCACATTATATCCAGACAAAAAAGCTTGAAGACAAGTAATTGATGGTTTGCCCAAATATACTGAAGGTTTATTCTGGATTTTTTTGAGAATATCGGAGAGATTATCCATATAGACTACCCGTTGCATAATTTATCAAAAAATGTCTTGGTCTATTAAAACTTGTTTTCTGTCACTACAAACTCTCCATTAAAATCTTCGACAAGAGGCCCGCCAAAACTCTTAAGCCAATCATCTTTAGCGATTCCATTAGGATATAGGTTATCAAACACTATTTCAAGTTTTCCTAATTCTGTAGACATCTCAACAACCACACCTTGATGAAAACCATTTGTGGAAATTTGGCGATCGCTCCCCACTGGATTGGTAATAATTGAAAAGGGCAGCCTGTCGGGGACTGTGCTAATTCTTATTATCTTAGCCTTGATTTCCAGTTTAGTCAAGTAACTTTGGATGGCTTGAGAACAGGAAACACATTGAAAATTTCTATATCTTCTGGCAATCTGCTTAACTTCGTCAAGTTGCTCCTCATTCATAATTTTGCAACAAGTATACAGCTTGAATATAACACCTTTCTTTCAGCAGAAAAATTCATGACTTGCTTTAGTGCTAATGAGGAGAAAAAGTAGTTTGTAACTATTACCTCCAAATTTTCCGAATCCAATTGTACACCGCAGCAGACAAAGCCCGTAACTTATTTACAAAAATTTGCCAAATAAAACCTTCCCTTACCTCAGAAACCGCCTCAATTTCCACGGGTAACGGTGGCATCCCGACTACTTCGTAAAGCGGGTATTCGCCGCTTTTTCCTGGGATTTCAACTAATACGCATCGATCGACGATCGCCAATTCCTTCACTTCCTGATAAGTCTCCTCGGAAATCAATAAACTCGTTCCCACTTTTTTGTTAGCAGACTCGATGCGGCTGGCCAAATTTACCGCATCTCCGATCGCCGTTACTGTCTGATTCTGCGAGGCGCCCAAATTCCCCACCACCACCCAACCGCAGTGAATCCCAATCCCAATCCGCAATCGGTGACGGTATAAAGTCTCAAAATAGGGATTGAGTTTCTCTAATTCCTCCAGCATTTCCACTCCCGCCCTCACAGCTTGTTCCGCCGCTTTTTCGGGATTCTCTAACCCGAACAGCGCCATAAAACCGTCTCCCATATAATTATTAATCATCCCGCCGTTGCGGTTAATAACATAACCCATTTTTTGGAAATAGCGGTTTAAAACATAAATTACATCGTAGGGAAGCAGCGATTCTGCAAAAGGTGTAAATCCTCGAATATCGGCAAACAAAATTGCAATTTTTTTCTCGTGCCCGATAGGAGGAGAAATTGACTTTCCAGCCATTTCGTCGTTAAATGATTCCAAGTCTTCAGAATCGATCGCCAATCGGCGCAAAATCACCTTTCCGCCCGCAACCTGTGTCTGACAAGCCAGCCGAATTTCGGGCTCTAAGCCTAATTTTTTCGCGAGCTCTTCTTCTGGTGAGGTGCGAGGAGAACAAAATTCTAAACCTTCGACAATCAAAACGCGACAAGTCGAACACCGGGCGCTACCGCCGCAGATGTGGGTGTGGGGAATGCCGACGCGCACGGAAGCTTCAAGAATTATATCGTCGTCGTCTACCTCGATCGTACGATCGTCCGGCAGATAGTGAATGTGCGGCATATGTGGCGCGTCTAGCTAATTAGGGAGGAATCTCGCGGACATCTGTTATTGCAGCAGCAATCAACCGGTGCGATCGCCAACCAAGCTTCTCAAAGTCTTTTCTCTATTCCCTGATTTCTTCACTGTATCAGGATTTACTCTCGTTTTCCCAGCTTAACCGCGAAACAAACAGCCGCTTGCACAACTCCTGCATAAGTAAATCCACCTAATTAAACTTAAAACTATCTTGCTCCCAGATCCCTGACTTCGCTCCCCTTATCAGGGTTCTGAATGTTCTTTTTTGTAGCGTTACTTTTATTGATAAAACGACATTATTCTTAATAGTTTTTTGCTGCCTGAAAGCCTTATAAATTCGTTGTCAGAGCCGAGAAATCAGCAGCATATCTTTATACTTTACCAGGCATTTGTTCTCAGAACCATATTTAGTAAGAATCTCAGCTTTTTGTACCTCCAAAAACCAGGAGATTTTATTGAGATAGAATAGGAGCATCTTTAAAACCAGTATAAACATGAGTTCATCAACAGTCCTACAAAACATCGAAAAGCACATCCCCATCGTGGGAGATGTGAATGCCAAAAGTCCGATCGCCTACCGAGCAACCCGCCTCGCAGTCAGTACGGTAAACACCGTACAAATGGCAGTAGCCGAGTCTTACATCAACGGATTAGAAGTACCTGATGCTGTCTTGCGATCGCTTTTTGATACCTGTATGCCCGTCTTTTTTAAGTATTTTCCCTCTCTGCTTGCACCCTACGAATGGGTACTCACAGAAACCGATCGTACAGCCGAAGGGCCGCGCGATTTGATGAAACTTCAGTACGACTTGCCTCAAGCGATGCTGAATCCCATGTTAGGGGACGGCAAACTCATTTATCCGAAATACAGCATGGGATTGTGGGAAAAAGGAGCAGCCAACCTCGAACAATCGCAGATGCAAATGCTGGATGACGTGATTGAAAAGCTTGAGATTCAAGATGGCGACAACATTTTAGACTTTGGCTGCGGTTGGGGCTGCGTGGCAAATTACATTCTGGCCAAATTCCCCAATGTCAAGTTTACCGGAATTAACTTGAGCCATCACCAATGCGACTATATGCGTGACAAGATGCAAGATCCCGAAAGTTACCTGAGTTCGGGTCGATTTACTCTGTTTGAAGGGGATTTGAACGACGCCCAATTCGAGACAAAATTTGATAAGATTTTGTCGATCGGCGTTTTTTGTCATGTCGGTAATTTAACGCAGGCTTTCCAAAAGCTCGCATCTTTCCTCAAGGATAACGGCCGAGTCTTCATCCACATCATCACAGTTCGCACTCCCAACAATATATCCAGCGTTTACACCCACAAATACATTTTTCCCCACGGTCGTTTCTGGAAATATGATGCAGTTCCCAGCCACAACAAAGACCTCAAAACGATTAAAAGCTGGTATCTCAACGGCTCCAATTACTCAAAAACCTTTGCTAACTGGCTGCAAAACTTTGATAATTCTCAGGCGACAGTCAAAGATTTAGACTACGGCATGGATTATGCCAAATTTCGGCGAATTTGGCGGTTTTATTTGATTTGGTTTGTTGCCAATTTCGCAAGTTGCGACGGCGAATACAACGGCAACGGTCAATATTTGATGGTTCGCGCTTAATCGGCGATCGGTCAAACAACCTAAAAAAAGCACAACACCTCCTTCCCCGACTTTTTTAAGAAGTCGGGTATTTTACAGCGAGCTACTTATCCCGAGCATGAAACCGCCCTATCTGTATTTAGGGCGATCGATAAGTGTTGCATTATTTTAAGAAACTTTTCTGAATTAAAAAAAGTCCGGAATAGGGTTATCGATCGGCGAATAAACCCTATATCAAGCCTAAACTTAGGCGCACAATACTTTTTAAATTCCATCCTTTATCGGTAGTGATTATTTCTGATATTTTACTGCCAAAAAAGGGCTAATTTTTGACACTAGGCAGACAATATGAAACCTTCCCTTCCTCAAAACGATCCGAACAAAGAACAGCGCCAAGATTACTTAAATTGCCAGCAAAAAGCTTATCTGTTTGACTATGAGAGTTTATCACCTTTGGCATTATTGAAAGATGTGCCGCCAGTCGAGAACTTTTCGAGCAAGTATATTGGAGAGCGGGTATTAGCAACCTCGGAACTTCCAGGAAATATGCTGGCCGCCGATGCGAGAACTTTTCTCGATCCTCTCGACGAACTCGAAGATTATGAAGACTTCTTTACTCTGCTGCCTTTACCTCAAGTTGCTAAGATTTACCAAACCGATCGCTCTTTTGCAGAACAGCGCCTGTCGGGAGCAAATCCGATGGTACTTCGCCTGTTAGATGCCAGCGATCCGCGGGCGCAAACACTGGCACAAATTTCCAATTTTCACCCGTTATTCAATCTGCAGCAAGAGTTGCAGCAAAAAAACATTTACATTGCCGATTATACGGGTAGCGACGAACACTATCGCGCGCCTTCAAAAATTGGAGGCGGCAGCTATGAAAAAGGCAGAAAATTCTTGCCGAAACCGCGGGCTTTTTTCGCTTGGCGGTGGACGGGAATTCGCGATCGCGGTGAACTGGTGCCGATCGCCATTCAACTAGATCCCAAGCCAGACAGCTATCTATACACACCATTCGATCCTCCTGTCGATTGGCTGTTTGCGAAACTCTGCGTGCAAGTCGCAGATGCCAACCACCACGAAATGAGCTCGCATTTAGGTCTAACTCATTTGGTGATGGAACCGATCGCGATCGTCACCGCCCGACAGTTAGCTAAAAATCATCCCCTCAGCCTGCTGCTGAAACCGCACTTCCGGTTTATGCTGGTCAACAACGAGCTGGCGCGTGCTTATTTGATCGCTCCCGGCGGGCCCGTCGATGACTTGCTCAGCGGTACCTTGCCAGAGACAATGGAAATAGCTAGAGAGGCTTGCAGTAACTGGAGTCTCGATGAATTTGCGCTGCCAACCGAACTGAAAAATCGGGGCATGGATGACACAAATCAACTGCCTCACTACCCTTACCGAGATGATGGATTGCTGCTGTGGAATGCGATCGAAACCTTTGTCTCCGACTATCTCAAATACTTTTACCCGACGCAAGAGGCGATCGCTCAAGATGTGGAACTGCAAACCTGGGCCCAAGAATTAGCCTCTGAGACAGGCGGTAAAGTCAAAGGAATGCCGAGCAAAATCGACACAGTTGAACAATTAATTAAAATTGTCACAACTATAATTTTCACCTGCGGGCCGCAGCATTCAGCAGTCAATTTTCCCCAGTACGATTACATGAGTTTTGCGGCGAATATGCCCTTAGCTGCGTACCGGGACATTCCCAAAATTACCGCTTCTGGCAATCTCGAAGTGATTACGGAAAAGGATATTTTACGACTGCTTCCTCCTTACAAACGAGCCGCCGATCAACTGAAAAATATGTTTATTTTATCAGCTTATCGCTACGATCGTTTGGGCTATTACGATAAATCTTTCCGAGAACTCTACCAAATGAGTTTCAATGAAGTTTTTGAGGGAACGCCGATCCAACAGCTTGTGCAACAGTTCCAGCAAAATTTGAATATGGCTGAACAAAGGATTGACGCCAACAATCAAAAACGAGTCATCCCTTACTTTTCTCTCAAGCCTTCTTTGGTGCTCAATAGCATCAGCATCTAGGAGTGAAAGTTCTGCACGCTATCTAAATGTAGGGTGCGCACTGCGCACCTTACTTTGTATTAGCCGTTTTTGAATTATTCAACAATCGAGCAATTTACAGACATTGTACCAGAGGAATCCGTGAAGGTGACTTCATCCTTGTAATGCCGCGGTGTTCTCATCAGCAACTGCCAAGCTTCACCAGCATCGATTAAATTCAGGCGATCGGGATAATGAACTTTTAACAACTCTTGCACCATCGGATAATAGTCTGAGTTGATGCTGGGGAAAATATGATGTTCTGTGTGGTAAGAAAAATTCAAATGCAACACATCGAATATTTTAGGAACCCGCAGCGACATACTGTTGATTAGCGGGTCATTAATCTCGGTCATCCGACAGCCCATGTGATTGGTGAAGATGTAGAACATTGCGCCCGCATGACCGATCGCGATCGGCAAAACGTAGGCAAGAGCAACTTTGAGCGGGTTAAATTCTAGATAAAACAAGATACTCAGATGAATTCCGAGTATTCCCAGACATTCAAAGGCGATCGCCCTTCGATCTTTAGCGCTAACCGTAAAAGCAGCCGGCACGTAATCAACAGATTTATCATTGAATAACAACACCGAGGACACGTTGCGGAAATTGTGGACAAACCACGATCCAGCCATGCCTACAATGAACCATAGCGGATTGACTTCAACTGACGGTACGAACAAGTTTTGAATCCATTTCCCCCAGGTATCCGGTTGTTGGTAGAGGTAATTGCGATCGGGATCTGCGACAGAATTTGTATTGTTGTGATGTACCAGGTTGTGCAGATTTTTCCACTGAGTAGGCGGCATAAACAGCATACTCAGTCCCAGAAAGGCGATCGGATAAGTCAGCCGCGACTTTTTTTGAACGCTACCGTGCATCAAGTCGTGGGAGCTAAATAGCAAAACTATGATACTATTGCCCATGATGACGGCTAAAGGTAAGTAAAGCCATAAAAAATAGACAGACCAGCGATCGAGATTAGCCGCAATTCCCCATCCGAGCAATAAAATGCCCGCATTAATTAGCAGTATCGTTAACTTACTGGAATTGGGTTCAAAGGCTTCTGATGGCAGCAGCGGACGCAATTTCTTAACATATACCGAGTGGTGAATTAGGGTTTCTTCCCCTAAAACCGATGTTTCAGTCTTGTCTAGAGTATTGAGTGTTTTTTCTGATTTCATGTTTTCGATAAGAATATTTCGATATCACTCAATAACTTTCTACAGTTAATTATATCTGAGATATATCGTTCCGGTTGCATCGGAATTATTAGCAGCCAAAATAAGGAGACGGCAGTGCCGTCTCCCTACAACGTTATTTTGGGTAGGGACACGGCACTGCCGTCTCCTCTATATCATTCTGGCGCAGCCGGAATTGATATTACTTTTATTTAATCCCAATTACCAATTATCAATAATCTTAAAAAAGTCCGTTCCCCTGAACAATTTCTTTAATTGTAGTCAGCGTATCCAAACCAATTAATCCTCGGCGATAACCTTTTTGATTAGACATTCCCAAAAATATCGCATCTCCCCGATTTTGATAGCGCCAAAACCGAGGCGAGGCATTAATAAAAGTAGAAGCGCTATTGACATCCAGAGCAAATTGGCGGCTTTCCAAGTAAGATTCAGTGGCGATACAATCAGCGTGGCCACTGCTGTAGCGGTTGATCCAGCCGATCGCAATTTCCAAACTATCCACAACTTTAAACGCTATGGTTTTGTTTAAATACGGTTGAGTCCACTCATAGGGCTCCGCCAGTTTCAATTCTGGGAAATCTGCGACGAGATCCGCATCGGCGCTAATTTGAAAGCCTTTTTCTTTTAAACTGTTCCACAGTCTGACTAGAGAAGAAGGTTTTTGGTTGCGATCGATCAAGACTTTCTCGATCGCGTTTACCGGATCCGGCACGCTTTGATGGCTGTCCAAAATCATCCACCTTGCCATCTCCAAACTACCAGTCGGCGACCAATAAAGGTAGCAATTGCCCATTGCCGATCGCAACACCGGTGCCGTGCACAGCCTTACTACCTGCTGTACCAAACTCGGTCTGCCGTAGGGAATAATTAAATTGAGATATTGGTCTTGAGTGACCAAATCCCGGATCGAAGCGCCTCCATCTGGTGGTAATACCTGCAAACATCCTGACGGCAAACCGACATCATCGATCGCCGAATGCAAAGCTTCTCCAATTACAGCATTAGTTTGCCAGCTTTCGCTACCGCCTTTGAGAATCAAACTGTTAGCGCTTTTGAGACACAAACCCGCTGCTATCGCCCCCAACTCGGGAAACGCCTCGTAAATTAGGGCGATCGCCCCCAGCGGTAGCGACTGACAGTATACTTGACAGCGATCGACCTGATAAGAAGCATTGATCACCCTGCCGATCGGATCTGGCATTTCCCCCAATCGCTGAAGAATTTGCACAGTTGTCTTAATTCGTTCCGGCGTCAGCTTCAGCCACTCCACAATCAACTCAGGAATCGCCATGTCGCGACTCGCTTCTAGATCCAGAGTATTTGCTTCTAAAATGTCATTTTGGCGGCGTTTCAGCGCCTGCGCCATCGCCTGCAAACCAGCAGCGCGATCCGTACTCTTTGTCGCCGCCAATTCCAAAGAAGCAAGATTGGCGCGGCGGGCGACATTTGCCCCATCTGATGAATGGCTAAAATCCTCTATTATCATCTAACTAACGCCTGTAAGCCAGCCATACCATCAGCGCCGGCAGCATTGCTAGCAGCACGGCGACCATTGCCCACAGAATAACATTCGGGCCCGGCGAGTGCAGCGCCAAGGGCAACCAAATCACTAGCGGCACCAAAATCATCCCCAGGGCCAGCGGCAAGTAGTGGGCTTTCAAACCCGGATGCGCCCTGTTCCACTGGTTTCCCGTCCACCGCCAAGCCTGTTTGTAAGGATAGTTTGTTGATAGTTGCTCGATGACGTGTCCGCTTTCGTCCAATACAAATATTTGCTGACAGCGGTTGCAGCCAAAGGCTTCTGTCAGCGTTATGGGCACGAGACGACCCCGGCGCCGGCAAGGGCAGGGGTACTCATCGTTTAAGTCAATCTTTGGAGCTTTTTGGGATGGCACGGGCGATCGGATAAAAAAAGCGTTTTTACAACAATAATCGTTAACATATCCACTCTTGTCAAACTTGTCTATTTTGCCCGATCGAGGGTTTTAACTGCCTGTTCCGAGCGATCGCCCTCCGAGGCAATTTTGACTTACAAGTTCTGAACTCAAGTTTACCATTAACTTAGGTATTTTCAACCATCGTTAAAAATATACCGAAAACTTTCTCGGTCTACCTTTCGGTTTTCTTGATTTTTTAAAGCGGGTGACGCGATTCGAACGCGCGACATTCACCTTGGCAAGGTGACGCTCTACCACTGAGCCACACCCGCATTTCTGCGGTCTTAACCATACTGTCTCAATTCTCCGAATTTGTCAAGTCTTTTTTATAAGTTTTTTTCAGAAAGCCTGTAAAAGCGCCCCAGTGCCACTCTGAGCCTGAAACGGCCGCAGCCAGATTATTAACAAAATCAGTAATTGCAGCGCATTTGACCGTCATCCGCCGAATACACAGCTACAATCAAGCTGCAATTGTGGAAAAACACTGCCATGTCAGACTTAAATCGCGGAATCATGAAGTTCAAGGGAGCTGACAGCCCGATCGCGATTGCCATTTCGGCGATCGTCATTGCTGGCGGAATCGGCTTCCTGATCTGGTGGGCGCTGCAATCAGCCTACACCTTCAGCTAACAGACTGCTCAAACCTCAATCTAAAAATCAAAAAGCATTGCTCAGAAGGCAGAATTTAAGCAAAATTCTGTCTTCTGTATTTTTTTGTCCTTAATCTTGGGTTTATTGCCAACGACTGCGGATTCTGATCAATCATCCGATCGGGCGACTCACTACCATGATTCCGAAGCACTCCCCGATCGACTATTTTTGTAGTATGCTTGTAAGCAAGGCACATAGAGATCGCTGTTTTAGACTCGAGTGTTTATAAGGGTTGTATCTCAATAAAAATTTATGGCAAGCTTTCAGGACATCTTTAGATACTACAGTCGCGACTGGAAAATATCGGTTTACAGCATCGGTGCATCCAGTATTTTGGCACTAGCCGATTTACTTGTGCCCTACGCGATCGGTCAACTGTTAAACGTATTGTCGGGTCAACCTACCGATACAATAACCCAAAAATCGATCGGGGCGATCGCATCGCTTACCCAGCAGTCGCCCAACAAAATATTATCGCTATCCGTCTTGCTGGGCTTGATTTTTCTGGTAACAGTCGCCAAAGCCCCGATCCAACCTTGGGTGACAAGTTGGTTCCACTGGGTAATACCATTGAGGGCGAGGCGCGATCGAATGAGAAGCGCGATCGGCAAAATCCTCACCTTACCCCTAGAATTTTACGACGAAAACAACGCCGGACGCATTGCCAGCCGCATCGCCAAAGGCATCGCCAACCAAACTTGGACTTATCCAGAAATTGCCGGCGAATTCATCCCCGAATTCGTCCGCTTAGTCGGCATCTTTGCAGTTATCTGGTTGATTGAATGGCGGATCGGCTTATTAATTTTGGTTTCCTTCCTATTTATCCTCAGTTTCACCTTAAAAGGTCTCCAACAGGTGACTGCGCGAGAAGAAATTCTGGATGAATACATCGAAGATACCGAAAGCCGCAACTCGGAAATAATCACCAACATCAAAACAGTCAAAGCTTTTGCGACAGAGACAGACGAACTCAAAAGGCAAACAACCAGACTCGATCGCGAATTAAAAGTCGTCATCAACCGTATTCACAAAGGATACGTCACCCTGGGAACATACCAGCAGACGATCGTGCAGTTTTGCCTGTTTTCAGTTCTCGGTCTTAGCCTAGCAGAAACCGTTGCAGGGAGAATTTCTCTGGGATACTTTGTTACCGTCTACACTTTGGCTAGCATGGCTTATTCCCAACTGCGTCCGATTAGCATTATCGCCGAATTATTTGCCCGCCGCTATTCGTCAATGATCCGATTCCACGAATTTATGCAGTTACCAGACGGTGTTGATGCCGTAAATTTAACAGAAAATGCTGCATCCGCGTCGCGTTATAAATTTAGTGGCAAAATTGAGTTTTGCGGGCTGACATTCGGGTACGATCGCCAAAAGCCTGTTTTGCAGGATGTAAACTTATTAATTCATCCCCGTCAGACTGTAGCATTAGTCGGGCGATCGGGTTCCGGGAAATCAACCTTAGTCAAACTGCTGTTTCGCTATTTTGAACCAAACAGCGGCCGCATTCTGATCGACGGCGAGGATATTTCCACCTTAGACGTTAGTGGCTACCGCAAGCGTTTAGCAATTGTCCATCAAGAAGTAGACGTTTTTAACGGTACTTTGCTGGAAAATTTGACTTACGGCAACCCAAAAGCCACTTTTGAGCAAGTTGAGGAAGCTTGCCGCATCGCCAAAGTAGACGATTTTGTGAGTTTACTGCCTCAAGGTTACTATACCGTTGTTGGCGAACGGGGAATGCGCTTGTCCGGCGGTCAACGCCAACGGTTGGGAATTGCCAGGGCGCTGTTGGTGGAGCCGGATGTGTTAATTTTTGACGAAGCTACTTCTAGTTTGGATTATGAAAGCGAGCGAGCGATCCAGGTAGCCATGCAAAATATCTTGGGTACGCGCACCACCATAATTATTGCCCACCGACTGAGTACAATTCGCGAAGCCGATGCGATCGTCGTACTCGACGGCGGTAAAATCGTCGAAGTTGGCAGCCACGACGAACTTTTAAACCAACAAGGCATTTACCGCCGGCTGCACTCCCTGCAAGAAACCGGCGAATTAGTCAATTAGTCAGTTGACTGTTAACTGTTGACTGTTGACTGTTGACTGTTGACTATTGTCATTAGGGAAAATTCCCCATGCCCGATGCCCGATGCCCGATGCCCCATGCCCAATGCCCCATGCCCCATGCCCCATGCCCCATGCCCGACGCCCAATTCCCCATTCAACTTATTGATTCAAGACTTTTGATTAAACTTCCTGATGTGTTGTTGCAAACAAAGAGTTTGGTGCTAGGATTTATAACTGTGATGGAAATGGGTCGATGCCCGAGCGGTTAATGGGGGCGGACTGTAAATCCGCTGGCTACGCCTACGCTAGTTCAAATCTAGCTCGGCCCACCTTAATTTAATAAAAAGTTAAAAGCTAAAAATTAAAAGTTTTAATTAGACACTTTTAACTTTTTATGCCCGTGTAACTCAGGGGTAGAGTACCTCCTTGGTAAGGAGGAAGTCGCGAGTTCAAATCTCGCCACGGGCTTTTACTATATGCTATATTTCACATCTTGCATCATTCTGTCTTAACAGGCTCTCCGGCCTGTTCCATAAAGAGTGAATTTTCTTGTGGAACAGGCCGGAGAGCCTGTTCATAAAAGTTTATTGAGAATGGTGCAACATCTCAGATATATCCATCGAGGGTTTCGCCCGCTGGGCACAGTGTGGGGGCGCAACCGCAATCGCGGTTCGGATCGGCGTTTTCTTTCTTGTGAACCGGAAGGAAGATTTACAGGCCCGGGCGCGGGATTTGCCGCTGTTTTTCCAACTGGGACGATCGACCAAATCAGTACATAAATCAGTAAAAATCAGCGTTTAAAAGTTATTGCGTACACAAAAAAATATTCAATTCGGACAATTGACAATTTTCCAGCCAAGTCCAAGCGCATATTTGAAAGCTCTAGCCGCGCCTCAAACTGTAATCCCAGCCTCAGCCAAGTTACGATGAACATTATTAGTTTTCTTCGTCCTTGGCAAATCCGGCAAAAATTGCCTGTGATGCCGATCGGCGACTGTCTGTTAACAGCTATGTTGTTGAGGAAGCGGTACGCCCCGCCCCACTTCCTTCCCGTCTCCGCGACAAAAACGCTTGTTGATTCCGAACGTGTCTGCGGGGATGAAGTATCTAGCGGGAGTTATTAAATGAGTTTATCTTTTAAGCAAGCAACCCTTTATGTGACTTTGCTGTCTATAGGCGGAGGTATTGGATGGTTGGGAAATCGCTATCTCCAAAGCCCGAACAACCTCGAAACCGCATTGGTTTTACCCGTGGTGCGCCAGCAAATCCCCGCCTATGCGTCTCCTCCAGTTCAGGAAAATCGCGCAGTCGATCGCACCAACTCCAATTTTATTGCTGAAGCAGCCGAAAAAGTTGGCCCGGCTGTAGTGCGGATTGACGCATCGACTAAGGTGACGAATCAAGTACCAGAAGCTTTCAAAAATCCTTTGTTTCGCCGGTTTTTTGGGGACAATTTGCCCCAACCGGAAGAACGAGTCAAGCGAGGTACTGGTTCGGGGTTCATTCTCACTGCTGATGGCCGCATCGTGACTAATGCTCACGTTGTCTCCGGGACAGATACTGTGAAGGTGACGCTCAAAGACGGCCGCGAGTTTGAGGGTAAGGTGCAGGGGGTCGATCCGCTGACGGATGTCGCTGTTGTGAAAATTAATGCTAAGGAACTGCCGCAGGTGTCTTTGGGTCGATCGGACAATATTGTACCGGGACAGTGGGCGATCGCGATCGGCAATCCTTTAGGTCTCGACAATACCGTGACTGTGGGCATTATTAGCGCCACAGGTCGATCGAGTTCCCAAGTCGGCATCCCCGACAAGCGAGTCCGCTTCATCCAAACCGACGCCGCCATCAACCCCGGCAATTCAGGCGGCCCCCTGCTCAATGACCAAGGCGAAGTAATTGGCATCAATACCGCCATTCGCGCCGATGCTCAAGGCTTGGGATTTGCAATTCCGATCGAAACCGCCAAACGAGTCTCCGATCAGTTATTCGCCAAAGGTAAAGCTGAGCATCCCTATCTCGGCATTCAAATGGTCAGCTTAACTCCCGCCACCAAGGCAGAAGTCAACAAACAGCTCGAGAATAAAATTACGATCGATAAAGGCGTAGCCGTGACACGAGTAGTGGAAAATTCCCCCGCTCAAGCAGCCGACTTGCGCCCCGGAGACGTGATTCAAAAAGTTGACTCAGTTGCAGTCAACACTCCCGGGGACGTGCAAGAGCGGGTGGAAAACACCGCTGTGGGCAAAGAACTCGAAGTAGAAATTAACCGTTTGGGTCAAGTTCAGAAAATTAAAGTACGTCCCGGTGCTTTTCCCATCTCCGGTAGCCCTGCCGGTGGATAATACCATTTTCGCATTGAAGATTTTCGATTTTCGGATTGAAGATTTAAGAATTGGGAATGACTTACTGCATCAGGATTGGGAGCTTACCTACAATGGCATTCTTTCTTTTGTGAAACTGGTATTAGTTGCAAAAAAGTATCGCATGAAAGATGAATCTGATGTTTTATAATCCTGCACGCAAAAACCGGGTTTTTTTTACCAAAATCCTCCGTGTATCGCGAGGTAAATAGTATTAAAAACCCGGTTTCTTAATTCCTAGTCCGTCCAGGATTGTTTCTTTTTTGAACAACTTTCATCTTTCTGGCTTCCCCAATCCCTTCCTCTCTTTACTGTTCTTTGGGAGAGTTTGGTTCAATCGAGCTGGTGCTTGCTAAATTTTCTTCAAGCTGCATCCTCTGCTCCATTTGCCTCAAAAAATAGCCAGTCATCATCGCTGAAGCTAGCAAACCTGCTAAGTTTTCGCGGTCAGTCGTAATTTCGACGTTAAAATTGTCTGAAGGCAAGATGCCGACAAGTCCTTGAACGTTATGGGAGATAATTTCTCTGATTTCTGGGCCTGCCGACTTGGCGATGCGGGCTAGAACCTCCGGGGATTGGTGCTGGAGGTACTTCAGAAGTGGATTGGCTGCGGTTTGTTGGGCATTGGAACTACTGTCAAAGTCAGGGTGAAAAACCATTTGGCGATTCTTAATTTCTGGCTTGCTACATTCTACTTTAAACTACTCCTCATTGCTTGGATACAAATTTGCCTGAAAGTCAATTTGCAATTGTTTTGGCATTTGGTCTACTTGAAAATACCGATGGAATTTATCGGTAACTTGTAACCAATACGATCGCCCATCCGTTGGCTTCCGTTTCCGCACGAAACCCATTTCTACGAGTTCCTGCACTTGTTGGTAAGCACCAGAACCCCGCAGGTTAACTAAATCTGGCTGAGCGATGCCACCTTTGAGGGCGATCGCCGCCAGCGTCCGCAAAGCCCCAACACCTAATTCTGGAGGTATTAAAGTTTGCATGAGACTGGCAAACTCTTCTCTGAGTTGCAGGCTGTATCCCGTTGGGGTTTCGACGACTTCTAATGCACTGTCGCGGTGGGATGAGTCAGACATCAGTTCGATTATGGCGTCTTCGGCTTCGGATCGATCGCACTTAGCAATCTCGGCAATTTCTGCGATCGACACTGGCTGACCTTTTAGATAAAGTATCGCTTCTATTGTTGTAGCTAGTCGAGTCATTTGGGAATTAGTAATTGGGACGTTGAAGAAACAACGCTTTGCCGGTGCTGTTGTCCATCTAATCTGACAGTCAATTTTTCTACAATTTTTGTGGAACAAGCAGGACAAAGCGTCTCTTCATTCAATTTAAATGCGTCGCAGCTTAGGCGAAGCTGAGCGAGTAAAATGGAAGAACCAGAACCAAAAAAATAGCTATCCGTATCTCCGTAACTTCCGCGACGCAATCCACTTATTGCGGTTGAGTTACATCCGGTTCCAGTTTGATAATGTGCTTGTCAAGTTGGCGCGCCGCTTGGCTGATCGTTACAGCCGGCTTGCTACCGTCGAGATAGATAATCGCCACAAAACTTCCTATTTTTCCCCGCCGAAACAGCGCGAGTTCCACATTGAGAGGTACACCTTTTACTTTTCCTTGAGTTCTCCACCCAGCCGATACTTCGCCAATCTGATCTTCCAAGGTTAAAGCCGTAACATTAGCAAACTGATATTCCTTGTTGCTATTGTTTAAACCTTTGGAGAACTCTTGTGCAAAAGTATCTTGACCGATTTCAGTATCAAATTGAGTTCGATCGGTCTTGTTGGGCAGTTGCGTTGTAAATCCGGTGACTATTTGAAACTGCTGGTTATCGTTCTTTAGATAACCAAACACGCTTGCTGGTTTAAAATTAGGGATACCGCCGACCATGTTTTTGAGAGTATCGGGCGGCATCTCTATAAAACCTGCGGGTAAGTCTTGTGAAGTCAAAACTAAGCCGGACAAGTCCGCTGCGGGCTTTGGAATATCGGCAGACAGGGTATTGCTGCGATCGATCGTCCTGGCCGTCGCGATCGACACTTCGCCAAATCCGCCGCTCCATCCGCCGCTAATTAGCAAACACACCAATAACACAACTTTTTGTTTCATTATTTTACCCTACTGCCACTTCCGACTATCCCTGTCTACCTTACTCTACCTCCAAGGCCTATATTTTATTCTGCTGTTTCTAATTGCTCTAATTCTTGCGTAGACTGCCATCCAGCTTGCCAGAGCGATCGGTCTTTGAGCTGTGCGGCGTTCAAC
This sequence comes from Cyanobacteria bacterium SOY_34_metabat_3, assembly GCA_031399265.1. Lineage (GTDB taxonomy): Bacteria > Cyanobacteriota > Cyanobacteriia > Cyanobacteriales > Microcoleaceae > Microcoleus. Next base: position 24,242 of record JANNOR010000121.1, read on the forward strand.
CAAAAACGGACATTTGGATCGCAAGCAGCCACCATTTCCGCGAATACCCATCTACCCTCATTTTTTCGGTTGACTACTTGAAAGTGCCGCCACCCCCAAGTTTTTTGGTGTGAAGTCCATCGGGAACCCACTAAATAAGGAAATTTTTGTTTCTTCGGCACAGTATTTTTGGTAACAAATATTTGAGAAACCAAGTTATATCAAATCCATCAGCATCGGAACCATCGGCGTATTCGCATATTCGCTATATAGCGGTTCTCAAGCGCCGTTTCGGTATGCCCTATGCCCTATGCCCTATGCCCTATGCCCTATGCCCTATGCCCTATGTCCGTCAGCGTACCTCATGTTAGTGAGAAAGGCCATATCATCCAAATATATTATTTCGATGCAACAGTCCATGATATCGATCGCCATAATTCCTGCTGTTCGATCGTATTAATTTTCACTTCTCCACTCGTCAAATCATCTCCCCTTCTCGAACAGACTATCTTTCGCTTAGCTGGATCTGATGTCAGATCCGGCTAAACTCTGTCTGCAATTAGATGCGTTAATTCTGGCATTGCACTTGTTTATACTCCGAAGTCAAAATTAAGGGCAGTTCCGTGACTGCCCTTGTAATTAGTTATACCTATTGAATAGGGTTAATTTTTCAGCCGCTCCACAAATTGCAAATTTATGCAGCACGAGCTAAATCGTGAATCTCAAATCTAAAAGCAAATAACCCTGGTTATAGTTGTCCGCCGTAATCCCTTCTGTGAAACTTACTAAAATCTACTTTTTGAGCAGGTTTGACATTCACTTCCTGCTTCTATCAAAGCGGTAGGCCACTTTTTGTCCGCAGGCGTTTTTCCGGAGCCAACTCTCCCTACAAACATTTTTTCAATCTTAATTGTGTTTCATTGACGCTGTACCGTTCAAGAAAAAACCACTTTTACACAAGATTGACGATTTTTATGTGATTCTGTCGTTCCCCTTAACTACTTCCGTGCGAAGGCTTGTGGCCCGACAAATCCATAGGAAGTTGGGGAAGCCGGAGGCGAACTGCATTTGTTTGCAGCCAGAGAGTGATGGCGTGCTTCCGCTGGGGTGTCACGTACTCTCCTGGTCTGATCACGCCAGCACAGACGCCGATGTTTTTCATAAGGGTTTCTCGCTCCGATGAACTTGCACCCTGTAGCAACCTGACTTGCGCTTTGATAAAATCCACGTTCATAGCAGAAAGTAAAACTAAAGAACTCAGTTAAATAGCGATGCTTTGGTTCCAATTGTAACCCTAAAACAATTTGGTATGAATCAAATTGATTTAACATCCCCTAGATGGGGATCGGATCGTCTAGAGCTAGCCAACTTTATTTACTTTATCTGTTTTCGCTAGCAAAAGTGTCACTATGCTAGCAGTTTTGAAAGAATGATTGATAGTTAAGAAGTGTTACAAATTTGGCTCTCCTCCCACAATAATGCAGAGTTTAGTGCTAACGCTAGTCTCCTGAACTCAAAAAGTTCAGTATTGTCTCCAGCTTATTGCCTTCATAGGTTTTACCCTCTCCCATTGGAAAGGGATCGCTCTGGGAACATTCCTCTTCGATGCCGATCTTAACACTCAGACACTCCCATCTTACCTGATTGATTTAGATCGGCTCCTATCGTTGGCTGCCGACTATAACTTTAGACATAGGTGTTGTTACTATGCCTACCACAAGTCAGCAAGTTTTTATAATTTTTTGTCAATGATATATTTTTGGGCTTTTCTTGCAAAGCCCTGATTTGTGTTAACTAAGGAAGCTTTGTGATGTCCGCGCCAACGAAGACTCACAGTTTACAAATCGAGATATTTGGGTTCTGTAATGGTGATTTTATTTTCTGAATTCATTGGGGCGATCGATCGCCGACTATAATTGCGAGTAACCGCTCGTTTTGTATAATTTATTACAAAAATGTCAATACCGATCGATGAAAAAAAGTATAAATTTAAATAGTCTTCCACTCGTCGATCGCTCCCAATACCCCAAAATATTAGTAAAAAAAATCAACATTACAACACCCGCACGATCGAGATTGATGTGCCAACTTTACCTTCCTAAGCTGTTGTGCATTTAAATTGTATATTTCCATCCTTATTAAAAATCGTCAAATCCTCTTCCCCTTCTCCTCTTCTCCCTCTCTAATACCATAGACAATCTAGATGCAACATAGCTTAGTTGATGTTTAATGACACTTATATATCGCCAATTTTGCGATTCATTAAATTTGAGAATGAGTATAATTCAATACCGCTTAGTTAACGCTCTCCGACAAATTTTATCTCATGATTTTATGGAAGATACAGGTATTTTTGGGATGTCAAATTGTTATTAACTGAACTGTATTGCCTCATAACAAACATTTTTTATTAAAGCTAATTGACCAGACATAATATCACTCTGCAAAAACCAGTGGATCGGAAACCAAATAAAATCCCCTGTCGCCAGACTGGCGGAGGGGAAATGTTGAATAAAATTATTGGTTTTAAAGTATTGATGTACGTGCGCTCTGGCAGTGTCCCAAGACCGATCGACCAATCTGAGCAAATAGCTAAGATAATTTACTCGGTGGAAACCGGGAAATTATCATTTTTTCTGGCGTTCCAGCTTCGTTTTCCAATTGGCGATCGCCTTCTGAGCTGGCTGGTAAACCTTAGTACCCGAAGGCACCAACGAAGCAGCTTGAACTGCCTCTTTCACCTTTCCTTGAGAGGCTCGCAACTGAGCAATTTTGAGAATATCTTGGCTCCACTCTCCAATCAACTGCTGAGCTGCTTCGTACTTCGGTTGACCGGGCTGAATTTTATTAGCTTGCTGGATGCCTTTACTGTAAGAAGAGGCAGCTCCCCGCTTAATTTGACCCTTAGCCGCCGATAGCAAAGCAGTATTTACCTCCTGCTCTTTGGATAGATCCTGCCACTGAGCGATCGCCTGTTTCGACTGATTGTAAACCGGTTGATTCACATCAGGCATCAATTTAGCAGCCCCGATCGCCCCCTGGAAATCGCCCCGAGCAGCCCGCCCGTTAGCTATATCCAAAATCGTCAAACTCCAGCGCTCAATATCCTGCTGAGCCTGCGGGTAGAGCGGATCGCTAGCCGGAATCGTTCGAGCCTTAACCACCGCTCGATTAAAACTAGAAGCCGAACCATCCTTGAGGAAAGTTTTCGCCTCAGCCCATACCTGCTGGCTCGACGGCGGCTGCTTAGTTCCAGTCCCCGCTTGCACGGCTTGCGGTTGGTTCGGTGGCACTCCACCACCAGCAGATTTCTGAGACCCAGAGTTTTGCGCCTTCTCTGCGGGCGATCGCGGATCTCCTTCCTGCTGACCGATAAAAATCGATCGATTCGTCAGAAAAACACCCAACAACAGCACCAAAGCCGTAGCTGAACTCCACAAAACTAGCTGCTGCAAAAATGACTTGTCCGACCCCCCGTTGTCTGCATCCTCCGGCTTTTGCAAGTTCGGTCGATCGTCCCCCCCACCAGCCGAACCCACAACATTGGGCGGCTGCGACACTAGCGGCCTCTCAACCAACGAATCCTGAGCATTGCGGGTAGCAGGCGGCAAATCAATTTGAGCCGTAGCCCCAGCCATTTGCGGGCGATCGACCCCATCAGCCGCACCAACTGCCATATTGCCGTTGCGTCCCGCCAACACCGCAGTTGGCAATCCAACAACATCCGGCAAAATCACTAAATGAGCCTTTCCCGGAGGATTTACCACCATCAAAGGTTCTTGTTTCGGACGCAAATGATGGTCGCACAATTCCGGGAGCCGATCGCTCAAGAAACGGTCTAAACCCTTAATCGTCATGCATTGCCCCGATCGCAGCCCCTCCAACAGCGCCGTCGTAAAAAACCCCTGACGCAGAGCAGAAGTTTCCCGCGAAACTTGATTCGGGCGGCAAGAAAGCACCGTCGGGATTTCCAAATCCCGCGCCACTTGCGCCGTTTGAGCTCCGATAGTTTCCCCCGCTTTCACAATCTGGCTGCGATTCATATCAACCAGCACCAACACCGTTTCCGTAGGAGCATTTTTCAGAGTATTCAACAGCAACTCTACCGGAATCCCCGTGCCCTGAATATCCGCCGGATTACCGTCAGCCGGCATCAAATAATCCTTGCCTTCATAGCTGACACCGTAGCCGCTAAAAAAACACCAGAGTAAATCTCCGTGTTGCAGGTGTTCCGCGCACAGGCTTTCGGTCAACCTCAGAATATTTTCCCGATTCGGATACGTTGATTGACCCCACAGCGACGGCGAGCTATCGGTCATCAGCAGACATCCATCCGGCGCAAAACCCGCCTCCTCAGTCAAAAAACCGTAAAGCGCCTCTGCATCCTCTTGGGCATAGCTCAAAGGCTGGAGTAACTGATATTGATTGATGCCTATTGCAATACAAGCGTGATGTTTCATCGTTATATGCCCTATATATATAGTGGACAGCTTGCACAAAACGATAACACATAGCCGTTTAAGCTTATACCAACTTTCGTCTTCCGTCAGATAGCCGTTGTCCCAAACCAAAAGTCAGAACCAGCGCCCAAATTCAGCATCCTAGAATATTTACTTTTTAAATGGCAGTAAAAATTTATACCCAGTCCCTGCATTCAGAAAAATGACGTTAAATTGGATACATAGGCAAATCTATCTCTTAAATTTTTTGTAAACCACACCACAAAGGAGTAACCCGCTAATGGTCTCTACCGCCCAAAAAGAAATCTTCACCCACACCGAATCACTACTCAAGCAAAAGAATCCTAAAAATCACGGCCATTATCGGTTTCAGGATTTTTTTGCCTTCGATCGGCAGTTTGGTACAATCAACGACTGGAATGAGTCGCGTAACATTTTTACCAGCGAAGACTTCATCATTGGTTTGGTGGAAGGGCTCGAAGAAGAAGTAGGCCCGGCTTCCTCTGTCATCATGTATACTATTGGTTGCCAGTGGGGGCTCCAAGATTCGGAATTTTTTCAAAAATGGTTTAGCGCCGAATTCAGCCAGAACATTCGCCAGTCGAATCTCATGTTTTTGCTAGAAACTTGGTGGTGGCCTTTCACGGCTCAAGGTTGGGGTCGCTGGGAAGTTGACATGAGCGATCGCAAACACGGCTGCATCTTCATCAACCTCTTTGACTCAGCAGTAGCTCGCACTTTGGGCGACGTAGGCAAACCAGTTTGTCACCTGTACGCCGGTTTGTACGCCGGTTTCTTCGGATCTCTAGTCAAAAAGCCTCTCAGTTGCATAGAACTCCAATGTTACTCAATGGGAGAAACCTATTGTAAATTCCTTCTCGGCAACCCAGACAAAATTGACGCAGCAGCATTCTGGCTCAACGAAGGCGCCAACGCTCGCGATATTCAAAATCGACTCGAACACGGCGAAATACTGCGCTAAACAACCTGGAAAGGCACATTAAGAGCCCTGCCTTTCCTCCCACCAATTTCGCAATGTATACCGATGGTGGGCCTCTTTTTTACAGGAAGAAAGATGAAAAGTCAAACTTCATGGTTGGACAAATCTGTCCAAGACTTCTTCGGTCACTATAATTGGCAAAGGAAACCTTTAGAAACCCAAAATGGCTCGATACCGGGTCAAGTGCTGACTTTAACCCGATCCGTAGCAGATTTTTTTCAAGCTATTTCTTGGGAAGGGATTCCCGAAGTCGGCGCTCTTCCCCTACCGCCACCCTTGCCACCAATTTCTATTTCTGAACCGGCAGAAATTACTATTGACGACCTATTCGACCTGTTTTAATCTGCGTGGGGAATTGCAAATGGTCAATGGTTAATATTAGTTAGTTGTTATTTGTTATTGGTAATTACGAAAGATATTACCAACTACCAACTGCAAACTGCAAACTGTCAACCCCAACTGAGTTCCTCTTATCAATTACCGACCACCACTTAATTAAAATCATGCACCCTGAGATCGAGGCACTGCTGGATCAGGCAGAAAACCGCTTTCTAAAAGGCGAAGAACTCATAGCTTTTAAGCGTCAAGCTGCAACGCTTTCCCAGCGCTTAAAAATTTACGAATTTTTGCGAGAGAAGGAAGCAAGCATTTTCCAACCAGTAGCTAACAAGCTACAAGAAACCTTCCCAAACGAAAAACAAGAAACCTTAGAACGATCGCTCAAGCACTGGCTATTAGTCATGCGGTACTGTGCTATGGCTATGCTGCTCAACGATCGGGAATTTCTCGAACAGCGACTCCTCGAGTGGGTTTCGGGCATCGTCGAAGCTCACCAAACTCAAAAAATTGAAGCAACTGTTTGCAATATGCTGCAAATTCGTTTAAAAGAAATGCTTTCCGAGCAAGCCCGGGCTATATTGCAGCCATTTTTCGATCAAGCAAAATCAATGATTATTGTTGAAGCTAATAAAGAGTAAACAACAGGTATTTTCTCAAAATTAGTCATTAGTTTAGTTGTGAGGGGCTACCAATTCCCCATTCCCCATTCCCCATTCCCCATTCCCCATTCCAGATGATTAATATTGCCGACTTGCTCAAACAGCCCCGAATTCCCGGAAACTACTTTGCCAGCGATGCCTACGTCCGAGGCGACCTCGAACTGGGCCTGCTCGAAAACCGCCGGGGCGATCGGCTGATAGCCCTCCCACAAACACTCATTCAAGCCATTTATATCGGCTTAGAACAAGAAACCGGTCAAGCTTCCCGCCTCGTGCTATTTAACTGCGGTCGCTGGTGGGGAAAAAACTTCTACGTGCGTTTTTGTGAAGAAGTCAGCGAATACTACGGCCAACCAGTTTCGGAAATGGAAATGGTAGAATTTATTCAAGCCTTGCAGCAGTGCTGGAAAACTCACGGATGGGGAACATTTGAGCTTGACCCCAGCCATTCCGAACAGGGATTTTTAATCGTAAAAATTGCCAACTCTCTTTTTGCGAAAACCGCCCCCAAGGGAAAGCGGCCAGCCTGTTTTCTAGAAGCCGGCATCTTAAGTTCGTTTTTTAGCAAGCTTACAGGCCGGGAACTTCACTGCGTGCAAACCTCTTGCGAATCCTTGGGTTCCGACTGCAACCGCTTTATTTTAGGGCTGCGCGATCGCCTCCAACCCGCAGATTCTCTGGTCGAAGAAGGACAAGATCACGAAGCTATTATCACTCAACTTTGCCAGAGTAACTGACTTGTTTAACAGCTATTAGTTTGTTGCTAATAGCTGTTGTCTAGATTTTTTGACAGCTCTCGCCTCGAGCAGATCATCACAACTATGAGTTAAATTATAAAAAAGCTAGCGATTAAAAAAAAAGTTTTAACGATTTTTAAAAAAACTGATTGTAATTCGCAGTCTGGCAATTTTTATCGTTTCCGCCTGCATCGCAATCATATATTTGGACGATCTAGCGTGGGAGCAAGACCCGTGCGGCACGGATCGCGAACGAGACCCCCGCACTCTTATAATTTCGATACCACCGGATTTGGTATCATAAAACTTACCCAAAAAACTCATAACATTTAAAAACGATCGCAACCTCAATTTTTTTGCCCCAACTTAATGGACGCCAACGAACTTCTAAATCGATATGCAGCCGGCGAAAGAGATTTTAGACAGGCAAACCTGCGCGGCATTGTGTTGAGTCCGATCGATTTATACCGTTCCAGCGATGCCCCAACTCTACGTTTGGCAAACCTCAACGAACACCAGCAGCGACCCTACTTAATCGGTGCTAACCTCAGTCAAGCCGACCTTACCAAAGCCCATCTGAGCCGAGCCAACCTCAGCAAAGCCGACCTCAGCGGCGCCAATCTTACGGGCGCCAATCTCATGGCTGCAAGTCTCAGCGGAGCCAATCTCAGCGGAGCCAATCTGACCGGCGCCAACCTAGCCGGAGCTCACTTGAATTGGGCAAACCTGACCGGAGCAATTCTCCCCAAGGCCAATCTCATAGGTGCAGATATGAGCGCGGCCAACCTCACCAAAGCCGTTTTCAGCGAGGCAAATCTCAGTAAAGCCTATCTAATTAAAGCCAATCTTAACGGGGCAAACTTAAAAGATGCAGACTTAAGTCTAGCGAGCCTCAAAGAGGCAGATTTGAGCGAAGCACAGCTTACTGGAGCCGAATTGTCCAAAGCGAACCTAGCCGGAGCCAACTTAACCCGAGCCAACCTCTGCAAAGCCAACCTGTTGAAAGCTAACCTCAGACGAACTAACCTCACTCAAGCTTATTTAAACGGCGCGTGTTTAAGTGAATCAGACCTCACCGAAGCTTGCTTGGACAGAGCTAATTTGTGCAAAGCAGACCTCAGCAAAACCTACCTGAGAAAGATTACTTTAAATGGCTCTCACCTAAGCGGCATCAACCTCAGCGGGGCAGATCTGGGCGGTGTAGATTTGAGCCGCAAACTTTTAACTGGAATCAATATGGCAGAGGCATTGTTGAACGAAGCCAACTTCAGCGGTGCTTATCTGATGGAAGCTAACTTGAGCGGAGCAAACCTCAGCAAAGCCAACTTCAGCCTAGCCTACCTGATCAATGCCAACCTTTCTAACTCTTGCCTGCATCAAATTAACTTGACCAAAGCTAACCTCAGTAAAGCCAACTTGCGGAAAGCTGACTTGACAGGAGCCAACCTCCAGGGAGCCATTCTCAGTGAGGCTGATTTGAGGGGAGCGAACTTAATTGGAGCTATTCTTCCTAACGGCACAATTTATCGCGGTTAACTTAATGTTCCACTCGATTATTTGCCCAGTACAGTACGGTTGATGTCCAGAATCGGAAAAAATAGGTTGACTTCTTCAGCAGTCAGATATTGTTTGAGTACCTTTTTCATGACATCGTAGGTAACAGCCGAACTATTGCGAGCTTGAAAAGCGCCTAAAATAGTTTGGAACCAAAGCAGCAGCCGATCGCGCAACCGCTCAGTATCATTAATCAACAGCGCTGCCGCCGAGTGTCTCAACACCCGCAGAGCATCTACGCGCCACTTTGCCGTCACATCTTGAGACCCCCGGCGAAATAAACTAGGATCGAGAGACTGCATTTGCGCTTCCACTTGCCGAATAATTTCTTTCTCAGAAGCTTGAAGTTTTTTATAAGCACTCATCCGGTGATTCAAAGACTGAAAGTAGTCTTTCAAAAATTGGAGCTCGTCAGCGGTGGCGTAGCGTCCGTCTGCTTCTGTGCTCAAACGCGCAAGTTGGCTCAGCATATAACTTTTTTTTAGGCAAAAAGATGTACAAGTTACAACATATCAAGTTTTAACTTAATTGGCGCCCCCGTTCCCCATCCGCAATTTTATTAGCGTCGGTAGTTCACGCTTCTTTAGTCCGAACTAAATATTGTCCTACTTGGAAGCGGGTGTCATTGAGCTGAGTGACGATCGAACGAGTGATCAACTTTCCCGATTCCACAACTACTTGACCTGTAATTGGGTGCAACAAATCTTGCTGGGCCCGGCGGCCGATCAGAGCTTCCACATTTTCAATAGCATTAATGTACATCCCCGCAGGTATCTGTACAACGACACCCTCGCCCATAATTTGAGCCTGACAAGCAAGTCGCGAATTGGCTTTAGCTGTAGTAATGACTTCTAGCGTCCTCCTCTCGCGGCGGTTCATGTCAGACAAGCCTTCCATGCCCTCTTTAATGTAAACGTGACAGGTAGCACACATTCCCCGCCCCCCGCATTCCTTAAGAACGTCTAAGTCTTTGGAAAGTAAAGCAGACAGAATATTCGATCGGGTTTCCACTGCCATTTCTTCGGCAATGGGATCTAGTCTAATAATTTTAACCATATTGATTTTTGATCCTGTCCAGTTGAATATGAGAGCTGTGCGCGATCGAGATGTTGAAAGCTAAAACAATTTTGGCTGACACGCAAAAACTTTAAGATCGCTTGACAGCATGGGCTTCCGGCTCTAGAACCCAAATTGCATAACCGCTAGCTGTTTTGGTAATTGCTGTTGAGTCGCCCCTACTCCCCAGCTTAGCCAGGATGGTTAAAACTTTAGACGGTTCCTGGACGGCTTTGAAAAAACTGTAATACTCGCGATCGACTAAAATAGCAGCCACAGGTAGTTCCAGATCCGGCACCCGAATCCGGCAAGATTGATACTGACTCCGAGATTCCAGGATTTTGGTAGGTGCGACCGCGCGATCGCTCTTAGTCGGCTGAGAATGAACCTGAGATAACATAGCTGTACCTGGCGATCGATTCAAAAATTTGAATTTTTGTCAGAATTCTTTACATATTTTAATACTAGCTCAAGCATTCCTATAGTTAGACCGATGCAACATTCTAAGTACCGTATTTTAGGGCTAGTCGGACAAGGGCAATTTGGTCGAGTCTTTTGTGCCAGTGTTCGAGAAGCTCCCGCCAAAGACTCCCGTCTCACCAGCCAACTGGTTGCTCTCAAAGAACTCAGCCATCAGAAAGCCCCAACTAGCGAATTCTTGCGAGAGCTGTGGTTTCTGATCACCTTGCAGCACCCCAACATTGTTACCTGCCGAGCTCTAGAACATACAGCGACAGGCAGGTACTTGGTTATGGACTACTGCGAGGGAGGAACCCTCCGCAACTTGCTCAAACAAGACCGCCCCCTGCGGCTGCTCGAAGGTTTGCAGCTAGTCATGGAAGTTTTAGCAGGCTTGGACTACGCCCACCGCCGAGGCGTAGTTCACTGCGACATCAAACCCGAAAATATCCTCCTAACTTTAGGCTCCAAAGGTTGGTCGCCCAGGCTGTCTGACTTTGGCATCGCGCGCCGGCTGCCAGAAATCGGTACAACTCGCCTCCACCAAGAAATTTCTCCCGACGCTACCGTAGGTTCCCCCGCATACATGGCCCCAGAGCGGTTTTACGGTCTTTATTCCCCCATGTCAGATATATATGCAGTTGGAATTTTGCTGTTTGAGTTGCTCATGGGCTACCGCCCTTTCGGTGGAACCCCCGGAGACTTGAGGTGGGCACACCTGAATCAACGCTTGCTGCTTCCCGATGCTATTCCCGAACCTTTGCAAGCAATAGTCAAAAAATCCTTGGAAAAGCTGCCAGCCCGCCGTTTTGCCAGCGCTTCCCAAATGGCTCAAGCTCTGCGGCTGATCGTGTACGATCCGGCTGTCAGGCAATTGGGCGACTGCATTGTTCCTTGGGAAAACCCCGAAACTACCAGTGCGAAAACTCTCAACTCAGAGACTGCATCTTTGGCGGAAGTTGAAGAAGAAGAAGCTTCACACCCGACTATTAATTTACTTCGGACTGTGCACTATTCGCTGTCGCAGCCAAAGCCCCTGATACTTTCTGCACCACTGACGGCTTTAGTTGCCACTGAAACCTATCTCTACGCTGCTGTAGGCAAAGAGGTGAAGGTTTGGCACCAACCGGAAAAACAGCCAGTTGCAGAAGAAATGCCGACTTCTATACTAATGCCGGAAATCGTGCGTGGCATTTTACCTGCTTCCGAGGGGTGCTGCGTTCTCACTCCGCAAAAACTTTACTGGCTTAACGATCGCTATTGGGAGCCTCAGTGCTTGCTGGATATCGGTCTGAGGCAAGGTACAGATGCTTTTAAAGCTGCTGTCGATCCTCACGGCCACTGGCTGACAGTAGCTGTTCCGGGCGAACTGCGTTTTTATGCTTTAGCTGCAAACAGCACTTCGGGCGATCGAGAAAAAGCCCTGAAGCCGATCGCGACAGTGCCATTACCGGAACACTATTTACCAGAATTAATGTTTTTGGATCGGCGACACGTCTTAGCAACTTGGTCGGACAACGAACCAAAAAATCCCCAAACTATTTTTAGAGTTTACACTCGCCGCGGCACGGCAGTAGGATCGGTGCGGTTGTTGACCAGTGTCGGACAAATGCTGCTGACACCTGAACCTTATACATTATTGGGAATTCCTCAATCTGGCAAAGCGGCTGTGCTGTTGATGAAATTGTGGCCGCTCAAAGTAGCGCGAATTCCCCTTGACAGTCTGCCGATGTCTGCTTGTGTAGCTAATTGGGGATGGGTGTTGGCAGATGTTGCAGGGCAGATTCTGGTGTTAAACAGTCAAGGTATTCAAGTAGGGAATTTTAGCAGCCCAGTTATACCCCGAGCGATCGCTCCTTGGGGGAAAACGGGTTTGGTGATGGCTGCCAATACTGAGGAAGAGAGCCACTTGCACTTTTTAGATGTGGATGTGGAGGAGACCAACTCGCGATCGAGCCTCAACGACTGATAACTGGTGTAACTGAAGATGTTTTGGGGTCGCTGTCATTCAGGAGAGTGTAGCTGCGGGCGATCGATCTCACCCGTGGCGATCGGGCGATCGGGCGATCGAACACCCAAATTTCCCTCAGTCACATCCAGCCAATACAAACATCCCTTATATATGATTCATCTAACAATCGGCTTTTGTTGTCCTTAACTCAGCGATACAACCTTGCACTAAAACTTATCCTTACTTCTACTTCAAGTTAGCCCCATCATCTTGAACCGCTGAGATATTCTCCCATGCAGGGGAGAGCCTGGGGTAAAAAGTCCCATCTGGGGCCAAAAAAAGACGCCTTCGTCAAAAGAAGAGTCAGCCAGCGGATGTCGGAGGAGGAATAAACAGGTCAAACCCTTTCGTTATATGGGTTTTGAAAACCCGGAAAAAAACTTTGCCAAAAAGCTTGACAAGAATGGGGGAAGTAAGTATATTAATAAAGCGCCGGAAGAGAAGCGATTCACCCGAAGGCGCGCTGAACCTAGAAAAAAGAATAGTTTGAAAGCTTAAAGCACGATTAACCTCG
>JANNOR010000129.1:0-9744 GCA_031399265.1 Cyanobacteria bacterium SOY_34_metabat_3
GGGAACACTTGGGATATTTTTATCTGAAATGTTGTTTTGTTCGGGATTGGCTCAGTTTTCAAGGAGGAATCCAATCACTTCGGAAAAGCTTTTTTTGGTTATTTCACAGACTTTTTTCGCCGTAACATAAATCTGTTCGGCTTCATTTCTCAGATCTCACATCACGACATTTTCAGCTTCAAGAGTCCTTTGCTCATGTTCTCAGAATATTTCTCATACGAAATAATATATATCATCAAATAGTATCGTCCTATTTTTTGGATTTATGCTTTTATTTCAATTCAAAGATAACTGTTCTTTGGAATTTTCTCAGAAAACCATTCAAACCTTATAAAGAAGGCTTGTCCTTATTCTACTCGCAGTATTCGGGTAAGTTCATGCTATGACTTCAAACATGTCTGTATGAGAGAATATTATTTGTTCTTTATTCTTAATATTTATTAATCTAATACTATTTTTTTTCGCTCAACCTCATCTGCCCGCCCCCCCCCCCCACCCCACCCTCCCACCCCCCCCCCCCCACCCCCCACCCCCCCCCCCCCCCCCCCCCCGGGAGGGGGGTGCCAGGGTGATCGAGAGGATTGTGACTCCCATAGAATACTGATACTACCTTGACTGTAGAATTTAGATGCGCCTCAACTTAACTGTCAACAGTCAACCGTCAACAATCAACTATTAAAATAACTTTAGCCGATCGCGCAAAATCTCCGCCTGTTTCTCCGCTTCCGCCAAACCATCCCGCGCCACCTGAACAACTTGCGGATCTGCCTTTTCCACAAACTTCTGATTAGTCAAACGCGCCGCAGTATGCTTAATTTCCCCTTGTATCTTAGTCAACTTCTTCTCCAATTTAACACGCAAAGCATCCAAATCGACCACCCCAGCCAGAGGAATCAATACTTGCACAGTACCGACAACCCCAGCAATTGTCTGCCCTAAATCCGCATCCAAACTAGCAGCAATCGTCAGATTTTCCACCCTTGCCAAATCCTTAATATAAATGGCTCCACCTGATAGAATTTCCCGTTCTTTTTCGCTTTCGCTTTGCAAAATCGCCATCACCTTAACTCCAGGCTTGATATCAGTATCCGCCCGCAAATTGCGAATAGTGCGAATAGTGCCGAATAACAACTCAAACTGCTGTTCTAATTCCGCATTTATGAGCGATGTCTCAGCTTCAGGATAAGCTTGCAAAGCCAAACATTCATCCTCACCTGTTTGAGTCAGAGTGTGCCAAATTTCCTCAGTAATGTGAGGCATAAAAGGATGCAGCAACTTCAGAATACCTTCCAACACAAAAGCAAAAGTTTGCTGTGCCGCCTTCTTAGAATTAGGTTCAGCATCCTGCTGCAAGCGAGACTTGACTAATTCAATATACCAGTCACAAAAATCTCCCCAAATAAACTCGTAAAGTCCCTTAGCTGCTTCCCCAAAAGCGTAAGTTTCAAAATCACGGCGGCTTTGCTGTACAACTTGATAATAGCGAGAAAGAATCCAGCGATCGCACAATTCCAACGCCTCAGCCGCAGGATTCCCCAATTGCAGTGGAGTTTGTCCCTCCAAATTCATCATCACAAACCGCGCAGCATTCCACAACTTATTAGTGAAATTCCGCGACGATTCCACCGATTTTGATTCATCAGTTTTGCGATCGTACTCCAAGCGAATATTTTGACCCGCCCCTACCACTTCCTTAACCAAAGTATAGCGCAAAGCATCAGTCCCGTACTTACCAATCAACAGCAGCGGATCGATACCATTCCCTTTACTCTTAGACATTTTCTGACCGTTTTCATCCAACACCAAACCGTGAATGTAAACAGTATCAAAAGGCATTTTGCCCGTAAAATGTCCGCCCATCATCGTCATTCTAGCAACCCAGAAAAAGATGATATCAAAACCAGTAACTAAAGTAGTTGTCGGATAATAGAAATCCAAATCCTTAGTTTCATCCGGCCATCCCAAAGTCGAAAAAGGCCACAAACCAGAGGAAAACCAAGTATCCAATACATCTGGATCTCTTGCGAGTTCAACATCTTGACCAAATTTAGCCACAGCTTTTTCCCGGGCTTCAGCCTCAGTTTTCGCCACCACAAAAGGAGTCGTATCAGTAATTTCTCCCGCAGTTTCGCTAACAGCATACCAAGCCGGAATTTGATGTCCCCACCACAATTGTCGGGAGATGCACCAATCTTTCAGTTTCACCAACCAATCGCGATAAACTTTCGTCCATCTTTCCGGTACAAACACTGGTGAATTTTCTTCGTCTAAGGCTGTTAAAGCGCGCTGAGAGAGAGGATTGATTTTAACAAACCATTGGGTAGATAGTAAAGGTTCGACGGGGACTTTACCGCGATCGCTATAAGGTACGGTATGCTTATAATCTTCGATTTTAACTAAAACTCCGTCTGTTTCTAAACGCTTTACGACATTTTTGCGAGCCACAAATCTGTCTTGTCCCTGAAACTCACCCGCATTTTCATTTAAAGTGCCGTCCTTATTCATGATGTTAATAAACGGCAAATTGTGGCGTTTACCCATCTCGAAATCGTTCAGATCGTGGGCGGGTGTCACTTTCACGCAGCCAGTTCCAAAAGTCGGGTCAACTAATTCATCGGCAAAAATTGGAATTTCCCGATTTGCGATCGGCAAAGTCACAGTTTTACCGATAAGATGCTTGTAGCGATCGTCCTCGGGATTCACCGCCACCCCAGTATCGCCCAACATCGTTTCTGGCCGAGTCGTCGCCACCTCCAAATAACCAGAACCATCAGTCAAAGGATAGCGGAAATGCCACAAATGCCCGTCAACTTCCTGCTGATCAACCTCCAAATCCGACACCGCCGACTGACTCGCCGGACACCAATTCACCAAATAATTGCCGCGATAAATCAGCCCCTCATCATACAAACGAACAAAAGCTTCTAAAACCGCAGCGGATAAGCCTTCATCCATCGTAAAACGTTCCCGAGACCAATCGACAGACACGCCCAAACGCCGCAATTGATTAGTAATAGTATTGCCCGATTCAGCTTTCCACTCCCAGGCTTTTTCCAAGAATTTTTCTCGCCCTAAATCGTCGCGAGTTTTGCCTTCAGCTTTGAGTTGCTTTTCCAGAATAGTTTGAACTGCGATGCTAGCATGATCCGTTCCCGGCAACCACAGGGTATTACGCCCAGTCATCCGTTGATAGCGCACGAGGACATCAATCAGCGTCTCTTCAAAAGCGTGTCCCATGTGGAGGCTACCGGTCACGTTAGGCGGTGGGATGACTACGCAGTAAGGTTCGCCGCCTTTTTCTGGGTCAGCTTTGAAGGTTTCGTTGTCTTCCCAGTATTTTTGCCATTTGGCTTCGGTGGCTTTGGGGTCGTATTGGGGTGGTAGGTTTGCGGTCATGGTGGCTTGAGGGTTTTATCTTATTTAGATTGTGCCACAGAAGGGAGGAGAAGAGTTTTGAACCGCAGAGGACGGAGAGGGCGCAGAGAGAAGAGTGTTGCGAGGGTTTTGGATGTCGTAAAAAAACCTTTCATCCCTTTCCTCTCTGCGCTCTCTGTGTTCTCTGCGGTAAAATCCTCTTAATATCTATTCACCTCTTTACAATCCACTCCATTAAGAGAAGAGTTTTGAACCGCAGAGGGCGCAGAGGGCGCAGAGGGAAGAGTGTTGCGAGGGTTTTGGGTGTCGTAAAAAATCTTTCATCTCTCCCCTCTCTGCGCTCTCTGTGTTCTCTGCGGTAAAATCCTCTTAATATCTATTCACTTCTTTACAATCCACTCCATTTCCATTAAGAGAAGAGTTTTGAACCGCAGAGGGCGCAGAGGGCGCAGAGGGAAGAGTGTTGCGAGGGTTTTGGGTTATGATTTTGATATTGGTTTGAAAAGAGGAGAGGGGAGTTGGCAGAGGATCTTAATGAATTGAGTTACGCTGTGATTGGTGCGGCGATGGAGGTTCATAAGGAGTTGGGGCCGGGGTTTTTGGAAGCGGTATATGAGAATTCGTTGCGTGAAGAACTCTCGCGTCGGGGAATTCCTTTTGACCCTCAACCTACGGTGAATGTTTTTTACAAGGGTGTTGTGGTTGGGGAAGGCAGATACGATATGCTGGTTGCCAACACTCTTGTTATTGAATTAAAGTCAGTCCAAACTATACTTCCCATCCATGAAGCTCAAGTTATATCATATCTGAAAATGACGGGTTATCCTCTCGGTCTTCTCATCAACTTTAATGTCCGCTTTTTGAAAGAAGGAATCCGCCGCCTCATCCTCTCGTAAAAAAAACTCTCATCCCTCCCCTCTCTGCGCTCTCTGCGGTAAAATCTTCTTAATATCTATTTCACCTATTTATAATCCACTCCATTAAGAGAAGAGTTTTGAACCACAGAGAGCGCAGAGGACGCAGAGGGAAGAGTGTTGCGAGGGTTTTGGATGTCGTAAAAAAACGTCTCATCTCTACCCTCTCTGTGGTAAAATCCTCTTAATATCTACTTCACCTCTTTATAATCCACCCCATAACTCGTATCTCTCCCCGACAAATAAGTAGTTTTCCCCGTCAAAGCCTCCAAGTTTGCTCTCGTTTTAGCAGAAGTAATCGTATTCAACGGTACGCCCCACTTGCTAGCCAAACCGGCCGCTACGCCCACACCTTGTCCTTGATAAGTATTCACTGTCGCAATCCGCCCGACTGATACCGCCATACCGACATATCCAGACGATCGCCCTACGATCGCCAAATTACTCACTTTACTCGCCAAAGCGCTCTCTATCCCAAAATTATAGGTCGGCAGTGGCGGAATTCTCGATCCCAAATCCTTAACTCCGCCCCGCAAATCGAAATCGTAGGAAAAACTGCCGATCGACTTTTCGGCCTCGGTTCCTCCTTTAATAATTTCCTGTCCCGTCAGCGGATCTACCACATCGCGAATGTTCAAAGTTTGCCTTATATAAGCCTCATCGGGGATAATTACTCTGACATCTTTACCCGATTTCTTTTGCAGCCACTCTTGCAGATATGACATTTCTTTCAGCATCTCAGGAGTCGGTTTTCTGTCGTTAGCTTCCATCTTCATTAGTTGGTCAACTTGATATTTAAATAAGAAGCCATTCCACGACATGGAATTATTTTTATAAACGCAAATATTGGCTTTATCAAAAAAGAAGCCTTTATCTTGAGTAAAGGGCAGATTTCTATCAACATGATATGCCGCTCCCAAAGCTACACTTCTAATATTGTAGCCGTCTCGATATGCCTGATAAATCGGGCTTAAAAAATTCCTCATCCAGAATTCTGTACTACCATCATCTTTATATTTGGTAATACTTGTTTTAATTTTTTCTACTAAAGGCGTGTTGTAAAGAATCTCATCTTCCATTTTGCGGAGGTCGGACACCGTTAGCCCGGTAATTGTCGGAACTATGGATATCGCTAAGGTTTCATTTTTGGATTTGATATTTTGCGATTCATATCCTGTATAATAAGATAACCCGGCTTTGACTGCGAGTTCGGCATCTTGAGTTACATCAATGAAAGAGTTAGCTTTTATCTTGACGCCACTGCCTTTTACTTCGGCATATGCAATTTTTTTATCGACTACGTGCGGAGTGAGAGTCGAGTTGGAAATAACTTTAACTCCGGCTGCTGAAAGCATATCTTTGAGTGCTTTATCTGCTGTTTTTGGTTCCAAGCATGATTCGGGTACGTTGGCTTTATCGAGGAATTCCCGGAAGCATTGGGCGTAGGGTTGGTTGTACCAATCGGGGATTTTATCTAAATCGACGTAGCCTAAACCGCCGCGAGTCAGTACGCCACCTAACATTGCGGTTTCATGGTTCGATCGCACTACTGCTACTTTTCCGTTTGCACCTAGGGTTTTCTTCGCCCAGATAGCTGCACATATCCCTGGTACTTCATCACCATATACTACGATATCAAAGTTGCGATCGGCTGGTGTCTGAGCTGCTTCTGGGGGCTTGTTTGTGGCTGTTTGGCGCAGGTTTGGGGGGTCTAATGTGGCACTTGCTTCGTTTCTATGGGCGATCGAGCTTTTTACATCTTTGAAATACGGGGAGTCAGCTAAAACTTTTATGGCTACAAAAAAGAGGGCAATGGCGGCTAATTTCTTGAAAGTAGGGAGCATTTAGTTGACTGTTTGATAAATTTGCATTACCTGAAAGTGCTGTTCAGGGTTTACGGAGTTGAATATAGCACGTTTAGGTAATTTCGATACAAGTTTAACTTTTCCGGGAAAGTGGTTGGAATTAGATGATTGAACCGCGAAGACGCGTTCGGCGAAGCCGTTCCCGCAGGGTAGAACGCGAAGGAAGAAGTAGGAATAAGAAGAAAGAAGTAGATAATCTTCTACTAACTCATACCATTATTTAATCTTCTCCAAAATTTTTGCCGATCGCTCTTAATATTAGTTTACCCTTAATTTCCCACAAAAAAAGAGGCGCAATTGCGCCTCCTAAATCCTTCATGTCTGCGTTCTAAACACTCACAGCCACTTTCGCTTCCTTCGCAGTCAACTTCTCGTAAGTCGCCCGCATCTTCAATCCCACCAACACTTGGAACAAACCGGTGCCATTATTGGAACCCGGATATTCGCGGTGCTGAAGCAATAGGTGAGTCAACTCGCCTTCATACTTCGCAGAAGTCTTGCTCAAATGGCTTTCGATGTAAATCACTTCTTCGAGATTTTCAAACTGACCGTCTACTTCCAAAATCGAGACTTCATGGCCGTAGAAAGCGTCTGGGCCGTAATACATCTTAATTCCAGGATAGGAACAAGTTAGTTTGCGGCCGCAAGGAATCCAGTTAATTGTTGAACCTTCGTCAAACAAATACGCAGGCTCAAAATTGGCGATGCCTTCGCGCTGGATCATCTGCACGCGCAGAACTTTCCGCTCTTTGTCATCTTTGATCAGGTTGGTCGGCAATACTTGAATTACCACATCAGCATATTGCTTTTGCGGGTCGATGTAAGCCGTAAAATCGGGTTTGCGAGCGTTGATCGCAAACAGCACGTCTTCGTAACGGTGGCCCCGTTCCGCCATGTCGCGCTGGATTTTCCAAGCAATTTTTACTTCGTCGCTGATGTCGAGGTAGACGCTGAAGTCGATGAGCGATCGAACTCGCTCGTCGTACAGCGGGTGCAGTCCCTCAATTACGATCACGTGATTCGGCTCTACGCGCTCTGGAGGATCGAGCAGGCCGGTTTCGTGGTTGTAAATCGGCTTGTCGATGCCCCGGCCTTCTTTGAGCGCCTTCATCTGTTCGGCCATCAGGTCGAAATTGTTCGCTCTGGGGTCAAGGGCGGTAATTCCTGTTTCTTTGCGCTGTTTGCGATCGAGACAATGATAGTCGTCCAGGCAGATCACGGTTACGAAATCTTCCCCGAACAAATCTGTCAATCGGCGCAAAAACGTAGATTTTCCGCACCCGGAGTCTCCGGCAACGCCAATTAAAACCACGCGATCCGGCTTACTTGTCATAGTTTCCCTCTAAAAAAATCACTGTTTACTAAGTAACTCAAGTCTAGATTTCACAAAATTTCAGCCCGCAGGTGGCTACAAGCAGGCTTTGCGGGGCTTTGCTACCCCGAGAGGATCGAGTTCTCACCAGCATACAGCAGTCAGTTGACTGCCTGCGAGGAAAGACCTAAGCAATCTTCAAGGCAAGTAATTAATACTAACTTTAGTGGTTAATTTTACCAGAATGCGTCCGCGCCCTACAAGCTCAACCTCAATCGATTTGAGATTTTAGATTCGAGATTCGAGATTTGAGATTTGAGATTTGAGATTTAACGCCTCCGGCTCAGCAGACGTGCTCTAATAAATCCAGAACCTTGTAGCTGCCTGCTGTCGGTCAATAGAAGCTATTTTTGTCCCTGGAGTCCCAGGGATCGTCAGCCGGCAATCGCAAGGACTTATCGGGGTCGATCCCCCGATCGGGTAAAATAGTCGCAGTACGCAGACAACAATAGCTATAGGTCAACACCTGAACGCTGCCGGCCGAGGTCGGGGTGCTGTTCGGCTAGTTGGGAATTCCAGACGCGAGCGATCGCAACTTGACACCCCCGCCCAAAAGCGAGGCCAAAAAATTGGCGCGGCCAATTAGTCCAGATGGCCTTAAGAAAAAAGTAAATTGAGTCTAACGTCACATTCTCTTTCTTGATAACTCTGTATGGTGAAGGACAAACAACAAATGTACAGCCCAAGCATATCTGGTGTAGCGGCCAACTCAGAATCAGGCAGCCGCATCTTTGTTTACGAAGTTGAGGGTATGCGTCAGAATCAAGCAACTGACCAAACAAGTCACCAGATTCGCCGTAGCGGCAACGTATTTATCTCCGTGCCCTACGATCGCATGAATCAGGAAATGCGTAGGATTGCTCGCATGGGTGGCAAAATCGTCAGCATCCGCCCTTTAAATGGCGCTCCCGAAACGACGAATGGCAAAGTTGCACCAGAAGCTGGGCTAGAGAGTCAGAAATCTGGAGAAAAAACTAAGCCCATGACCCAAGCAAAGGAAAAAGTTCAGGTTCCTGTTAACTTATACAAACCGGCCAATCCCTATATTGGTAAGTGCATTTCTACAGAAGAAATGGTCAAAGAAGGCGGCGACGGCACAGTCCGTCACGTTAAAATTGACATCTCTGGAGGAAATTTGCACTATCTGGAAGGTCAAAGTATTGGCATTATTCCAGATGGGACAGATAAAAACGGTAAACCTCACAAAATTCGGCTTTACTCGATCGCCTCCACCCGTCACGGAGATGATGTCGATGACAAAACCGTCTCTGTATGCGTCCGCAGACTAGAGTACAAAAGCCCAGAAACAGGCGAACAAGTCCTCGGCGTTTGTTCGACTTTTATCACTGGTTTGGAACCAGGGGCTGATGTCAAAATCACCGGCCCGGTAGGCAAGGAAATGCTCTTGCCCGATGACGAGGATGCCACCATTATTATGATGGCTACTGGTACAGGAATTGCTCCTTTCCGCGCTTATTTGTGGCGGATGTTCAAGGAAAACAATCCAGAGTACAAGTTCAAAGGTTTAGCTTGGCTGTTCTTTGGCGTTGCTTACACTCCCAACATTCTTTATAAAGAAGAGTTGGAGCAATTACAAGCTGAATTCCCCGATAACTTCCGATTGACTTATGCCATCAGCCGCGAGCAAAAGAATGCTGACGGCGGCAAGATGTACATTCAAAACCGGATTCAAGAGAACGCTGACCAATTGTGGGAATTGGTTCAACAACCCAAAACACACACTTATATCTGTGGTTTGAAGGGAATGGAAGGCGGCATCGATGAAGGAATGTCGGCGGCATCTAGCAAGTACGATGTTGACTGGACTGCCTATCAGAAACAGTTGAAAAAAGATGGTCGCTGGCACGTTGAAACTTATTAATGTGTAGCCTGATTTAATATCAGTTGTAGGGCGGGCTTTGCTCGCCCTACAATTGTTTTAGACAGTTAATAGTTGATATCAATTTCGGCTATGCCGAAATGATATAGAGGAGACGGCAGTGCCGTGTCCCTACCCCAGATTGATTGGGGAGCATCTCACCTTTGCAATGAGTATAAATACGTATCAGTTTATTTAACTTTAGAAAGAGGTAAACTCGTTGAAAACTGACCATTTAGGTAAGCACATCGATGTTTCACCACTTGATCGACATTCTTTGCATCCCATTGTGCGCCTGAAATCTTGATCCGCCGTCCAATTTGTTTGACCCCCGATTCT
>JANNOR010000221.1:0-48875 GCA_031399265.1 Cyanobacteria bacterium SOY_34_metabat_3
GCACGGGTGGTGGATTCCAGCCTCGGATACCCCCAGCCCCCCCTTGGTAAGTAGGGGGGGAGCAAGAGAGTTGGATACCCCCCCCAGCCCCCCCTTGGTAAGGGGGGGAGCAAGAGGGGCCGTTCCCAGTCCACAAAGTAAGGGAGGAGCCACTCCAGTCCCCCCCCTTAACCAGGGGGGGTTAGGGGGGGTAGTTTTGTACCTCCACGGGAATGGTTCAAATGTGGGAGCAAATGTCGAACACGCTAATCGATTTCATCGCTTAGGTTTGTCGGTATTTCTGATTGATTATCGCGGTTACGGAAAAAGCCAGGGTGATTTTCCGAGCGAATCTCAGGTTTATGAGGATGCTCAACTTGCTTGGGATTATTTGGTGAAACAGCGCGGAATTCACCCGAGTCAAATTTACATCTACGGTCATTCTTTGGGAGGCGCAGTGGCGATCGATCTTGCAGTGCGCCACCCAGAAGCCGCAGGGTTAATTGTGGAAGGCTCTTTTACTTCGGTGCGAGCTATGGTGGATTACCAAAAACCGCTGTTTTCGATGTTTCCGATCGATCTTTTGCTCACCCAGCGGTTTGATTCTATCTCAAAGGTCGATCGGCTGCAAATGCCAGTCCTGTTTATTCACGGGACTGCTGATACTGTAGTTCCCCCCCAAATGAGCAAAAAACTGTTTGATGCAGCACCTGAACCCAAACAGTTGTACATAGTTCCTGATGGAGGCCACAATAATTCGGCACAGATTGGAGGTGCAGAGTATCTGCTCAGAGTCAGGCAGTTTTTAGATTTTTCAAAGTAGATAAAAGCTGTTGGCGGTGACAGTTGATATCATGTCGGGTCGATCGACCATCATAAAACTGGTTTGCAGCATCGGACTTGCATTCCTCAGATTTTTGAATGAATTGCATTCCGATGCTGCAAACCCTTGATTGTGAGGGGGAAGAGAAACCCGGTTTCTACAAATTTTGGGTTTAGCAATAATAAATCTGCGAGTAAACCGGGTTTCTGAGGCAAGCTGCCAGCGATCGCCCGCAGCAAAAAACAGGAAGTTATCGCTCTGGATACTGCTTAATTGAACCTCAATACATTCAGCCACCAGTCATTGACGGCATGACAGTAATTGCAGTAATTATTCGTGCTTATCGGTTGTTGTTTGTTAACTTCGCAGCCTCGCCGAGATATTTTTCGGTTCGGCATCTTGGCACCGCAGAGATTGGCATCCATCAGATTCGCTTTGTTCAATCTCGCATCGCTCAAATCTGCCGCTCTGAGGTCTGCACCGCTGAGATTTGCACCGCTCAAGTCGGCGGCTTTGAGGTCTGCACCCCTGAGATTTGCACCGCTTAAATCAGCATTTCTCAGGTCGCTCTGACTCAGTTTAGCAGCGCTCAAATTACTGCATTTTAAGTTGGCAGACTGAAGAGATGCGTCTTTCAAAAAACTTTCGCTGAGGTTGGCATTTTCTAAGTTTGCTCCCCTGATGTCTGCCCTGCTCATGTCGGCTTTGCTGAGATCGGCGTCGGTCAATAAGGCGTTTCTCAGATTGGCGTTGTTTAAATTAGCTTCCATTAAGTCAGCCGCAGTCAAGTCAGCATCAACTAAGTCGGCTCTGCTGAGAGTGGCGCGGCTCAAGGATGCGCCAAACAAATCTGCACGGCTCAAGGATGCGCCAAATAAGTCGCATCCCGGACATCCTCTTGTTGCTAGCAGCCGCTTGACTAGAGGCAGATTTTGAGCTTGTAAGGGAACTGCTGCGCAAAATGGAAGGAGCAGTATCGCTACTGCCAGAATTATCGGTTTGATTTTTGTCATAAGCTATTGCGCATTTAAATTGTAGATTTAAATTCCATATTTCCCGATCGTCAAATCTTCTTCCTCTTTTCCTCTCGAACATAACAGATAATTTTTATGTCGCCATAGCTTAGTCTCGGTAAGTCCGGTGACAGTCGAAAGTACCGATTTGCCGACTTTGCTGGCGCGCGCAGGCTAAAAGCCTGGTTTTGTTTCATTTCTGGCTGTCAAACCCAATATTCTCAGCAGCAACGGGGTTGTTTGGGCAATTCCCAGTTTAGTCGATCGGCGCGACTTGACGGTGTAAAGTTCGTAGGCGTAAGCCGGGGCGTAGCCATCGCGATCGAACTTGCGGATATTACTTACGCCTTTGGGATGAGGCCGCGCACATCAAAGCTGGCTTGCCACCTCCACCGAACGCCCGGAAACTGGCGTCTGATAACAGGGATTCTGGAGCTGGCGACGGCTGTAGCAAGTGACTGCCGACAGCGTATAAGTATTTGTACTCAATGTGTTTGAATTTTGCTGCGGGTGAGATATTTCTCCGTACGGGCGATCCGGTAAGTAAGCCAATTGGCTTAGATTCTTAAGACATATTGCTGATGCGTTGCCTTGTTTAAAAAAGATAGGATTCTTGTGTAATCGCCGAAATAATACTGAATAGCCAAGTATAAAAAGCTACTATGTATCTCGGCGGGCGTGATAATTGGGTACAGCTAATACTTTGAGACGAGGAAAATAAATGTTGAACAGCATAGACGGACTGGCAGAAGGCGGCAGAGGGATCAAACTCATGTGGCAGATTGCAGACCAGCTCAATTACGCCCGGACTGTGGACGGTCGAAATTGTTTATCGCTGACCAAAAATTACGAAGTAGAAAATCGCAATCGATCGCAAAACACAAAAAAAACTAGCGTTTTAGATGGGTTAATGAATATATTAAGCTCCTGGGATTGGCAAGATCCAACAGAACAGGAAGAAGAGCTGGATGAAAGTCCTGTTCAAAAGATTAATCTGCAAGTCAACACAGATTTAAATGATTTAACTCTAGTTTTGGATTGGTTTGAGCAGTTGAAAGATTTATCGCTCTCCAATGAGGTTTGGTACCAGTTTCAGTTAGCTTTAGCTGAAAGTTTCATCAATGCAGTTCGCCACGCTCACAAAAATCTGCCAGTAGAAACTCCTGTTAAACTGGAAATTATGGTACTTAACGGACGCTTAGAACTCAAAGTTTGGGATTGCGGCCCGCGTTTTGATTTTGATGCTAAGCTCAAGGAAATTATCGCAGCAGATAGAAGACCTTGCTTAGATTTAAATGTTTTGAGCGATACTTGCTTGATGCCTCCTAGCAGACATAAAATTTTGGAACGGTCTCATTTTCTAATTGCCGGGTAGCTTTGGAGCTACGGATAGTTAACAAAATGGAACAGTGCAAAATGTGTTATTCTAAAAACGGTGTTAGGGGATAAGTTACGGGTTTTGTCTGCGCGTGCGTGAGAAGTTGGACTTGGTTGAGAGTGATGGGCTTGGGTGAGCCTCTAGCAATTTGATAGAAACAGGTTGATCTGTCAAATTAAGCATTAAAAACTAAAAATTGAAACTTAAAAATTATTCACACTAATTTTTGATTTTTTAATTTATCATAGTAATTGGTTGCTCACCAATTACTCATGATTTCCAAAGAAACTTTATTCGCTTTGTCTCTATTTCCGTACTTGGGGTTTCTCTGGTTTTTGACTAAATCGGGAAAAACACCCCGTTTAGCTCTGATGGGATTTTACGGGACTCTGGTTTTTGTGGCTGTGACTATTCCTGCTGCAATTTACGCAAAAGTTGCTTACAACGAATCCCTAGCAAATGTGGATTGGGTACACGGTTCTGCGGAAGCATTCTTAACAGTTGCCAACATTTTAGTAGTTTTAGGCTTTAGGGAAGCGGTGATTAAAGCCAAGGAGTCCTCACAGGAATCCAGTTGAAATCGCCGTGAGGATGGTAAGGAAACTTTGATTTGGCTAACGTTTGTTTAGTTGGGCGAGATAATTGAGATACTGGGAAATACGATCGACATCGGCGTCAACTAAACGACTAGCCCAAGAATGCAGCTTAAGTTGCGATCGCATTTCTCGAAATACCGCAGCATCCCCGCGATTGTTGAGAGGAAAAACCCCAGCATCAAATCCAGCCGACTTGAGACGGCTAACGGTTCCAGCGCCATCCTGCACCCACAATTGAGGGTTGATCCGCAGCGGTTGACAGGAATATTCACCGACAACGATTCCGCCTACAGAAACGCTAGCATCCTCTCCGCGATTGGAAAGTTCTTGCAAAATAGCTTTGAGGGAATTGAGTCTTTCCGCATCTTGTACTTGCTGTGGTGTAAACTTGACAATCACCATTTCTAAAACTTCCACAGGTTTTGTCGATCGTACAATATCGATCGGTATTGGCACCCAATGGGTTTTTATTTCCGGTGGCACCATCTCCATTTCTTCCACAACCTCAACTACTTCTACTGGCTTTGCAGTATCTACAATAATCTGAATTTCCTCGCCATCTTTCTCAATTTTCCCACTAATCTGTAAGATAGCATTCTCTGTAATATGCTGTTTAACTTCTTCATAACTCTTGGGAAACACAACAGCTTTGATTTGATGCGTCAAATCTTCTAATTGCAAAATTGCCATCGCATCGCCTTTCTTTGTCACTACAAGTTTGATACTGTTAATCATGACAATAACTGACACTTTACCCTTTTTATCTGCTAACTGTGCGAGAGTCACCACATCTGGGTCTTGATTTATTTGAAGCAGATTTTTTAGGGGATGTTCTGATACATAAAATCCCAGTAATTCTTTTTCTAAACGCAGCTTTTCTTGCTTGTCAAAATCTTTGACAGTTTTAGATTTTGGTGCAGACTCATACTTATTTACCGATTTACCAAAGCTCGTGTCACCTAACAAGTCAAACAGATTTCCTTGACCAGTTTCTCGGTCTTTTTTGCGGTCTTGCGCCCATTTAATTACTCCTTCTAGGTCATTGACTAATTGCTGACGGTTGTTGTCAATTTTGTCAAAAGCTCCGCATTGAATCAATGCTTCCAAGGCGCGGCGGTTGACAGAATGCAGGTTTACGCGATCGCACAAATCCGGTAAAGACTTAAAATCACCCCCTTCTTTGCGCGCCTCCAAAATATTCTCAATTGCCCCTTCACCCACATTTTTAACCGCCGAAATTCCAAACAAGATTTTATGTTTTTCAGCTTTAGTCATCTCGATAGGAAGTGGCGTAAAAGTAAGTTCAGAACCATTAATATCAGGTGGCTCCACGTCAATCTTCAGCTTGAGACAATTAGCAATATATCTCTGTACCTTCTCCTGATCGCCTCTGTTAGCAGTCAGCAGTGCAGCCATGTATTCAACCGGAAAATTTGCCTTTAAATAAGCAGTTTGATAAGTGATATAGGCATAGGCCATTGAATGGGATTTATTAAAACAATATTCAGCGAATTGGAGCATCTGCCCGAACAACTCTTCGGCAACTCTTTGAGCGACACCATTCTTAGTTGCCCCATCAATAAATGTTTCCTTTTGCTTCTGCATTTCATCAGCCTTCTTCTTGCCCATTGCGCGGCGCAGCAAGTCAGCTTGACCTAAAGAATAGCCCGCCAAATCTTGAGCCATCCGCATAATTTGCTCTTGAAAACAAAGCGTTCCATAGGTCTCTTTTAAAATCGGTTCTAATAGCGGATGATCATATTTAACCACTTCTCGACCGTGTTTGCGATCGATAAATTGTGGAATCAAACCAGCATCCAGCGGGCCGGGCCGATACAGCGCCAGAATAGAAGAAATATCATCCAGACTGGAAGGTTTGATTTTTTTTACTACATCCAGCATCCCAGAAGATTCCAACTGAAAAATACCTTCTAAATCTCCTTTTTCTAATAGTTGATAAGTTTTTGCTACATCACCGGGCAACTTGTGGTTCCGAATAAATGTCTCTTGAGCTCTGCGTTCTATATCAGAAGGCAAGCCTTCAGCATCGATAGTTATGTCTTGGGTTTGTTTAACATAATCAACAGTTTTTTGGAGGGTTGTTAAATTTTTGAGTCCCAGAAAGTCCATTTTGAGTAGTCCCAAAAATTCCAAGTCTTCCATGAAATATTGGGTGATTACAGCGCCTTCGTTATTCTTTTGCAGCGGTACAATTTCATCAAGGGGGACGGAAGAAATTACCACACCGGCCGCGTGAACTCCATAGGTTTTGTTAGTTCCTTCAATGCGAATTGCCATGTCAATCCACTGACGCACCGGAACTTGTGTGCCAGTTTCAGCATTTATGCAAATTGTATTTTCGTAGTTGTCTTTAAATTCTTGTGCAGGTGTTCCATTAGAAATCATCACTTTGAGTTTTTCCGGTTTTCCCCGCGATACTGGAATCATTTTCGCCATTTCATCGGCTTTTTTGTAGGGAATACCTAATACTCTGGCAACATCTTTCAAGACAGCTTTTGATGTCATTCTGTTGAAAGTAATAATCTGCGCTACGCGGTCTGTACCGTATTTTTCGGTAACGTATTTAATCATATCGTCCCGTCTTTCGATGCAAAAATCGCTATCAATATCTGGCATAGATTTACGTTCGGGATTGAGAAATCTCTCGAATAACAATCCGTGGTGTACCGGGTCTATGTTGGTAATGTTGAGGACGTAGGCAACTAAGGAACCTGCGGCAGAACCGCGTCCTGGGCCGACGGGAATATTGTTGTCTCTAGCGTATTTCATGTAGTCCCAAACCACTAAAAAATATTCAGAGAAACCCATCTGCTGAATCATTTTTAGTTCATATTCTAGTCTTTGTTTGTAGACTGAGGGGAGTTCATTTCTGGTGCGGGTTTTGAGGCGTTCTAATAGTCCCAGCCAAGATATTTCTTCTACATAGGTATCGGCGGTATGTTCTGGGGGAATTGGGATTGTGGGAATCCGAGCTTCTCCTGTTAGCTCATATCTTGATACTTTGTTTGCTACTTCTAGGGTTGTTTCGATCGCCTCTTTGATCGTTTCATCATCCAAATGGTCTCGAAACAGTTGCGCCATCTCCTCTGCGGACTTTATATATTCTGTGCCGCTGTAGCGCATCCGCTTTTCTTCTTCAATCAGTTTGTTGGTGTTGATGCACAACAAAGCATCGTGAGCTTCTACGTCGTTGCAGGAAATATAGTGAGAATCGTTGGTGGCAATTATTTTAATGTTGAGTTCGCGGGCTATTTTGACGATTTCAACATTAACCATCCGATCTTCTTGGGAACCGTGGTCTTGAATTTCTATATAATAGTCTTCTCCAAATACTTCTTTATACCATTTGGCAACTTCGCGGGCAGTATCTAGCTTGTTTTGCAGAATCATTTGGGGAACTTCGCCACCCAAACAAGCGCTGGTAACAATTAAGCCTTCGGAGTATTCTTTTAGGAGTTCTTTGTTGATGCAAGGACGAGCAAAAATACCTCTTTCTGGCATTCCCTTTAAATGGGAGATTGTGGTGAGTTTTACTAAGTTTTTATAACCTTGGGTGTTTTTCGCTAAAACAACTTGATGGTATTTTCTTCTACCTCGAACTTTGACTTCGATGTCGCCGTTGACGACATACATTTCATTGCCAATGATGGGCTTGATATTTTTATTTCGGCAAACTTTGATTAGCTCGATCGCACCATACATCACGCCGTGATCCGTAAGGGCGATCGCGGGCATCCCCAATTCCACCGCCCGTTCAGCTAGCTGCTGTAGCTGAGACGCCCCGTCTAGCAGGCTGTAATCGCTGTGAATGTGCAAACCAACGAAGGACATAGCGATTTAAAATATAAGATTTTAGATTTAAAATCTTACACCATTGGCGTGTCAAAGGATCAAATAAAAAATAAAGCTTATTATCACTTTTGAGATAATTTGGGCTGGGGGGTTTGATACCGCATAAGATGAGTTTGCTATGTATTGATGATTTAATCGCACTTTTACAAACTAGCTTGTTCCAAATAACGCTCCAAGTCTTTAATCCGTTCCTTTGTGACTCTGGCTCTGCAATAACCGTAGGTAGAAGCAGCCACACTACCACCCTCAAACTGCCCCATTTCATAATCGCAAGTTTCATCTCTAAACTTGAGCCAACTGCGCTGTGCAACTATCAATCTCTGCTTTTGTTTGGTGTTAATTTTTGGTTGAAGTTGCTGATATAATTGATTGAGTTTTCTATCTGCTGCCTGAAACTCTTGACTGGAACACATATTCTGATCCAGTGTCGTTTGAGGACTTTTACAATTAGGTTGTTGGGCGAGTTGTGAGGAAGTATTGCTAGCTTTGCTGGGAAGTAAAAATCCGGCTGTAAACAGTAGTAAACCCGTCGCCAATGTTGCCCAAACAATTCTATTTTTCAAGGAGTTTCTCCATTTTTAAATCTTCAATCTTCTCTGATGCTGGTTGAGCAGATCGCCAAATCCACCAAGCCGCCGCCCATAGAGTAAAATTACCGATGAGAGTCATTGCCGCTTGCAGGGTAACGATCCATTCTAGGGCTGGAGAGTTGTCGAAATAATGCCACGTACAGGCACACATAGCGCTGACGAGAGCGGGTAACATCCCGGCGGAAAGGGCCCACCAAGCGCGATTCTGAGTGACTTCGCCGTAAGTCCAAATTAACCAGATTGCGACAATCCACTCGACGACGCTAGAGATGTGAATAATCCAGGTGGGAATTGACAAAGCGTGCATTTTTTGTATTCTTAAGGAAGATGTATTTAGTTGTTTCAGGCAGTTGACTGTTAACTGTTAACTGTTGACTGTTAACGCTTAAAATAATTTATGGATCGCAACAATTATGGTAATAGTTAGATTCCCCATCATAAACGAAGAGTAGAAATGCGAGCAATTTTGTGCGGCTATTACGGTAAAGGCAACGGCGGCGACGAGGCGCTACTGGCATCGCTATTGCAAATGTTACCAGATGGCGTGACGCCGATCGTCCTTTCTGGCAATCCCGTCGAGACAAATCAACGGTATGGTGTAGCTGCGCGCGATCGAATGAATGCGTTTCAAGTTCTCGAAGCACTCCGCACCTCTGACGCGCTCATTTGGGGCGGCGGTAGTTTGATCCAAGACGCTACCAGCATTGCGAGTCCTTTTTATTATGGCGGTTTGATGGGATTAGCGCAGCAGATGGGCTTAAAAACGGTTGCTTGGGCCCAGGGAATCGGCCCTTTGAAGCGAGAGATTACCCGTAAGTTATCTCGGCAGTGTTTTGCTGGATGCAGTGCCGTTAGCGTGCGCGATAAAGGCTCAGCTAGTTTACTTGCAGATTGGGAAATTCCCTTTACTTTAGCGCCCGATCCCGTGTGGGCTTTGGAAAATTCCCCCGTGTCGGGTTTGTGGGATTTGCCGGCGCCCCGAGTTGCGGTTTGTTTGCGATCGCATTCGACACTAACTCCCGCCCGTCTGTCAATCCTAACTCAAGCTTTGGTTGACTTTCAAAAAGCAACTCGTACTTTGATTTTGTTGCTACCTTTTCAAGCATCTCACGACTTAGAAATTGCCAAAAATTTGCACGAAGCATTGCCAAAAAGTAGTCGTATTCTGAGTTTGGACGATCCGAGGAAATTGAAAGGAGTATTCCGGGGAGTCGAAATGGCGATCGGGATGCGCTACCATAGTTTAATCATGGCCGCATCAGAAGAATGTCGCTGCTTTGCCCTCAGCTACGATCCCAAAGTTAGTCAATTGATGGACGAGTTAGAAATGCCGGGGTACTTATTATCAGAATTGCCCGAAGATCCTTATTTAATTAGCAAAACTTGGATCGACCACTACGCCAACGGCGACGCATTATCGCCAGACAGGATAAAATTTATAGTAGGGCGATCGCTCTTTCACCGAGAAGTATTACAAAAAGCCCTCCAGTAATCTCATTCAGAGGTAAAATACCATGACAGTCAGTACAGCCGACTTAAAAATTACCTGGGAAAAATTGCCTGCCGACTTCATTTTAGACGAGGAACCAGTGGAAAACATTGACCAGCCTCTCCTAGCCGCCGCCTTGCGAGAAATCTTAGAAATCGCGGGGCTAATAGTAGCAGGAATACTAATTGCCCCAAATATGGGTATTTGTGCGACAGTAGACAGCAAGCTAGTTATCAAAGCTCCAGATTGGTTTTATGCCCGCAACGTACAGCCATTTCCTAATCAAGAAATCCGCCGTAGTTATACTCCTAACTTAGAAGGAGAAAATCCGGCGGTAGTCATGGAGTTCTTGTCAACTACTCCCTGCGATGAATACTCAATTAAGCCAAGTTATCCACCGGGAAAATGGTTTTTTTACGAACAAGTATTGCGAGTGCCAATCTATGCAATTTTTGAACCAACCGCTGGAGTTCTAGAAATGTATCAGTTGGATTCATCAGGAAGGTATCAAGTACAGCAACCCGATTCAAACAATCGTTATTGGATTGCCGGAGTTGGGTTATTTCTGGGTGTTTGGCAAGGAACAAAAACGGAAAGAACTGGATATTGGTTGCGCTGGTGGGATGAGAGCGGCGAGATGCTATTGTGGGGAATAGAGATGATAGACAGAGAAAGGCAAGAAATAGCAATTGTTCAACAACAAGCTGAACAAGAACGAGATCGAGCTGAACAAGAACGAGATCGATCGCAAAAACTAACCGCGCAATTAAGAGCAGCAGGCATTGAACCAGAAGCCTAATGCAATAATGAGCAATAAAAAATTGTCCCTCTGCAATTTTTTATTGCTCATTAATTAAAAAAGTATTAGACAACATCGCAAAAATCAATATTTATCTGCGTTAATCCGCGTTAATCTGCCTTCATCAGCGGTTAAAAATTACATTCAGGAGACATCGAAATTGGGAAGAGTTAGAGTTAGAGAACACGTCAATCCCCTATCCATGAGATATCAAGTATCCGCAAGTCCTCCAGATTGGACTAAAATCTATACTGACTTAAATTTGCCACTGCATTTAGATATCGGTTGTGGAAGGGGACGGTTTTTGTGGCACATGGCGCAAATCCAAACAGACTGGAATTTTCTCGGATTAGAAATTCGGGAACCTCTGGTAGAAGAAGCGAATCTTTGGCGGGACGAAAAAGGCTTGACAAATTTGCACTATTTGTTTTGCAATGCCAATAGTTCTCTGAAGCCAATTTTAGAAACTTTACCCGCAGGTACTTTGCAGCGAGTTAGCATTCAATTTCCCGATCCGTGGTTCAAAAACAAACACCATAAACGGCGGGTAGTTCAACCAGAATTAGTCAATGATTTGGCAAATTATCTGGCAATTGGTGGTGAAGTCTTTATTCAATCTGATATTGAAGAAGTAGAGAGAGAAATGTGCGATCGCTTTTCATCTCACCCTAGTTTTCAGCGTCAAAACAATGGTGAGTGGTTAGCAGAAAATCCCCTGCCAGTGGCGACTGAAAGAGAAATTGGTAGACTAAAACGCGGCGAACCAGTTTATCGCGCACTGTATCAAAAATAATGCTTGCTTTTGCAAACTCACCTTTGTCATAAATGTTGTAATATCAATTCCGGCTACGCCGGAATGATATAGAGGAGACGGCAGTGCCGTTTCCCTACAATTGATCGTGGTAGGGACACGGCACTGCTGTCTCCTCCGTCTCCTTAAACCCAAGACGGTAGCCACATTCTAATTTTCCATTCCATTTGCGACAAAGGCAGTCCCAAATAGATCGGCATCCAGAAAATAAAAGCACCTAAAACGAGAAAAATGATTGTTACTCCCATCCCTCGCAGGCGAGTTTGAGGGCTGTGCAGCCACCTATCCGTCCACCAAGCAAGGGCTAAGGCTGCATACACAGAACAGCCCATATAATGATACAAAAATACGCAGCGACTCACCTTCACCCAAGGCAGTAAATTAGCAGCCCAGTTAACTACTAAATATAATGCCATCCACATTTCGGCAGTCGGCGGAAACACAATCGGCTGTTGTTGTTCGATCGCACTAACAGAAGCCTCCCTGCGCGTTTGCAGCCACACCCAAATCCGGTGAAGCAACACTCCTACTACTAGCACTAAAGCTAAGGTTGAAAGCCACCACAGGAAAGGATTTCCCATCGCGTGAACGTCAAAAATTACCTGATTTGCACCCACGGGTAAAGCTGGCAAAACTGGATCTGGTTGTCCATTGTTGGTAGCAGTTTTGTAGAAGTAGACGATCGGGCGCAGCATCAGAGGCCAAGTGTACCACGCGGCACAGTAAGGATGCACGTCAGGCCCGCTTTTAATGCGTTGGTGATAAGTCAAAATTTCTGTTTGCATCTGCCAGAAATTGGGAGTTGGATTGAGATGCAGGTGAGGAATCCAGGATATGCTGTAAACTAGAATCGGAATCACAGCTAGACTGAGAGCAAGTTCGACAGGGACGCGGAAATGCCGTGTTTCTACAGCAATCCATAAACCTGGGATACGCTGTATAATATTGAGCTGAGTGAGTTTTTGTACTGGACTTTCGGGAGGAATTAGATCCGAATTTACTTCGGGGTTCTGTTCTTCATCTCCTTTATTTCCCTGGATAAAACGCACCGCCCAACCACAGATTATAATCAGATAAGTACCCAAAAGAAACGACAATCCATTCCATTTGATTGCAGCAGATGCACCGAAACCTATCCCGGCTAGCACCAGCAAAAGCCAGCGCTTTTTACCTTGAGCTTCGACGGATTTTAGGATAAATAACTGACCTAAGATTCCAAATAAAACGAGATAAATGTTGTTCAGCGCGTAGCGAGATTCAACTAAAAATAAACCGTCGCAGGCGGCAAACAAAGCAGCCAGAAAAGCAAAGGTGGGACGCCGAACGAGCTGATAAGCTAGGGCACCGACGACTAGCGGAATAAATGAGCCTGTGAGAGCATTTAGCCAGCGGTAATCCCAAGGGGAAAGCAGGGAACCGGCCATACTGTTGACGGCGGTTTTGCCGAACGGGAGGTGAGAACCTATCCAAATGCCGATCGCAATTATGTACTGACTCAAAGGCGGGTGAGCGTTGAAAAAGGGTGTTTTGGTGAGATAATCGTTGGCAAATTTAGCGTAATAAACCTCGTCAAATACTAGAGTGTTAAATCGCTCTAATTCCCAGAAGCGCAGACTTAAGGATATGAGGAAAATGCTGAGCATTCCTAGGGAAAAAACTAATGTTGATTTGTTTAATTGCTTTTTTTTGAGTTTCATAGAAATGCACCGCCTAAAAAATAGTAAATTTGAGATCGCTAATTTGAAAATACTGAGTTTAGAATAGCCTAAAAATTACAATTATGACTTTTAGCCTTCGCTGCGGCAAACTCGATCGCGCATCAAAACTAATCTAACATCATACCAAAAAAAGCGGCTCCGCTTGTCGCAGAACCGCCGTAACAGAGGATGAGAAATCAAAAATTAACGGACTGCACCTTCAACAGAAGGTGATTCAATTGTCTTCATGAAGTACAGCTTCAACAACTGCCAGCCGTTGGATACATACAGAGGCAGTTTTTGGAAGAATTGGAAGACTTTCGGAGTTTCAGAAGCTACAATTGCGGTCAATTGCTGATTGTTTTTGAGGCAAATATCCAGCCCTTCATAAAACTTGGGATTGTCTACGTCGAGCATGACGGGGAATACGCGGCCCGCTGTTTCGTTGGTTTTTTTGATGACTTCGATGTCGTATTCGCGAGCATCGATTCCGAGCGATCGATAAAAACCGGCGCGCTGGATATCATTGAGATACATTGTCGCGAATACTGACAGCAAGAAGAAACGGCACCAAAGTTTAGCGCGCCAATCGTTCAACATCTGAGGCTGAGCTCTCATCACCGCATCGAAGAAATCTCCGTGGCGGTTTTCATCCTGACACCAATTTTCAAAGAATCGGAAAATTGGATAAATCTGGTCTTCAGGATGCTCTTTTAAGTGTTGGTAAATGGTGATGTAGCGCCAATAACCGATCTTTTCGGACAAGTAAGTGGCGTAGAAAATAAACTTTGGTTTAAAGAATGTGTAACTGCGGCTCTTTGTCAAGAAACCTAAGTCTAGAGACAAACCAAAATCTGACAGCGCTTTGTTCAGGAATCCAGCGTGGCGAGCTTCGTCGCGAGACATCAAGTTGAAACCTTCGGCTAGGATGGGGTTTTTTCCTTTGAGCCTGCGTCCCAATTCTTTGTAGAGCAAGAAGCCAGAAAACTCAGCGGTGCAAGAGCGTTCCAGAAATTCAATGAACAACTTGCGTTTTTCGCCGTCGATGTGTTCCCAAGATTCCTCGAACTCGGCATCTCGCACGAAGTGGTTTTTGTTGTAGTCAACGCGGAACTCTTTGATAATTGCTTCGAGTTCGGCTTCATTTACCGAGATGTCCATTTTGGCCATCTCGTCAAAGTCTGTTGTGTAAAATCTCGGCGTGAGAATAGTTTCTTTGGCTGGAGTTTTCGCTTCCTGCTGTTCTGCAAAAGTTGGTTTTTTGAGGGAATCTACCATATGTTTATTGGATTTCTGGTTATAACTACTTGCTCGTTTCGAGTGTCGGATACTCGGGGCGGGCGACGATCGATCGCGCTCGTGTATGTCCGGCGACGCGGGAGTGCGCGCGCAGAGCGGGCGATCGCCCACAGTGGGAATGCAGGTCAAAACTGCTGTAACTTCCACGTCCTCCAGTTTACCAAGCTCTCGCCCCCGGAAATATGTTGCTGGCGTTAAGAATTGCTACGCACAATTACTTACGGGCTTCGAGACATTCGTCTCCAGCCATTGGCTTTCCAAAATTCTGCCTTTTGTCAATTGAGATGATAGAACACAAATAAATTCTGGTGTCAAGCTCTTGAAACACCCAATACCCAACTGCAAAATATAAGATTGAGGGAGTCGAACAGTGAAAATAACCAGGCAGGACGGGCATAAAATGAGCAATTTAGGTGTTAGTTACCTTTTATGGGCGGCTTGTTTTTTCGGCCCATTCGGACTCCACCGTCTCTACAACGGCAAGATTGCTACGGGTTTGCTGTGGCTGTGTACCTTTGGGTTGTTTGGGTTCGGGCAGTTGTTTGATTTGCTGTTACTGCCGAACATGGTGGACGAACACAATGCCAGTCTCAGGGGCAAACTTGGCGTATCTCCTGAAGGTATAGCGCTGTATCCGATCGGCGGGGCGATCGCCTCGACATATCCGAAGCCAACTCCCGACCAGTTAGGAGTTAAACTGCTGAAGGCCGCTTACACCAAGAACGGCAGATTGTCTGTCACTCAAGGGGTGATGGCAACGGGCGCTACTTTTGCCGAAGTGGAAGAGGCTTTTACCGCAATGCTGAAAACGGGTTATGTCAGTATCGAGAACGATTCAGTAACTGGCGTCGTGCTCTACCACTTTCACGAACTTTAGCTGCTGCGGGTGGGTCAGAATTGGGGAGTTTGTCTGCGGTTCGAGAAGCTCCCTAATTCTGACGCACCCAATTGCTCGATATTGGTTTCCGAACAGTCGTTGCTGTTTTTCTCCTTCAGCATTGCCGACAAAATCGGCTAGAATATTTGTTTGTCTATACAATCCGAAAGTATTTAGCGTCATGGCAGTCCCTAAGAAGAAAACCTCCAAATCCAAGAAGAATATGCGTAAGGCCACATGGAAGCGCAAAGCTGTAGTGGCAGCTCAGAAAGCTCTGTCTCTGGGCAAATCCGTTCTGACTGGGCGTTCCAACAGTTTCGTGTATCCCGGAAATGAAGAAGAGGAGGAAGAATAGAAACCGGATACTGGGCATTGGGCGAACCCGATGCCCGATCGATCAATCGATTTTTGCCGCACCTGGTAAAATCAGCATGGCATCGCCGAAGGAATAAAAGCGGTAGTGATGCTCGATCGCCTCTCGGTACAAATCCAACAGCCGAGACCTTCCAATCAGGGCGCTTAACATCATCATCAAAGTAGAGCGGGGCAAGTGAAAATTGGTAATCATCCCCTCTACAACCCGCCACTTGTAGCCCGGATAAATAAACAAATTTGTCGGGCCGCAAAAAGGCTGCAAGGAAAAATCGCCGCTCGCCGCTGCTGCTCCCTCTAAAGCTCGCACTGCTGTGGTACCGACGGCAATAATCCGCCCGCCTCTGGCTTTAGTTTCGCGAATTTTCTCGACGGTAGTCTGAGGTACTTCCACCCATTCGCCGTGCATTTGGTGGGTCGTCACGTCTGCCACCTCCACCGGACGAAACGTCCCTACTCCGACGTGTAAGGTAATGAAAGCTTTTTCGATTCCTCGCTGCTCCAAGTGGCTAAACAATTCTTCGGTAAAGTGCAAACCTGCTGTCGGGGCTGCCACCGCCCCAATCTTTTCGGCATAAACAGTCTGGTACTGTTCTGGCGCAGCTTGGGACTTGTCGATGTAGGGCGGTAGGGGTACGTGACCGTATTCGTCCAAAAACGGTATGAGAGACGTTTCTGTCGGCAGGTCAAACTCCAACAGCCGTCCTCCTGTGGCGTCATCGCGGGCTACAACTGTCGCAGTCAATCGATGACGATCGAGCACTTGGGCCTCGGGAATGCAACAGCAAGGGCCTGCTGCTTCTTCTTCGGGGCACTGTGGGGCGATCGGGTCAAACTCAATTTTTGCTCCCAACTTTAAGCGTTTTCCCGGCTTGACTAAAGCCAGCCAGCAGTTGTGCAGTCGTTCTTCCATCAACAATATCTCCACAGCCGGGCCGTTGGGTTTGTGTCCGAAAAGCCTTGCGGGGAGGACGCGGGTGTTGTTTAGTACCAGCAAGTCTCCGGGTTCCAGCAAATCTGGTAAATCCCGGAAAATCCGGTGTTGGTGGCTGCTGAGAGAGTCTACAGTCAGCAAGCGAGAACTATCCCTAGGTACTGCGGGATTTTGGGCAATGTACTCGGGGGAAAGTTCGTAGTCGTAACCGTCCAAAGACCAGTCAATCTCTGTCATCGGGTGAATTCCTGTACGATCGATCTGTCAACTGGGTAACAAATTGGGTAAAAACCCCCATCCAAAGTCGGGTGCTTTTCCCCTTGTATTAGCGGGTATAGCCCGCGACTATAGAGGTATAGCATCAGCTTTGCTCATAAGGATTGTTATGGAATACCTCTACTACATCGCCAATACTAGCCTTACTCTGAGAGTTGTGGATTACCTACGCACGGCTCATCATCTTCCCTTGCAATTTATTACTGTTATTCACCAAATTGACGGCTGGGTCGTGAAGGTGAAAATGAGTCAATATTTAACTCCAGAAATGCACGGGGATTTTCGAGCTTTTATGAACGAACTCGGGATTCCTTACGATCCTGAGATTCGCTTGCAAATGGCACTTTGGAGTTTGGAAACGGGACAGTCGCCGCTGAGCGTAATGCGCCGCTACCAGGTGGCCGTGGTTTGTCACGGCAGCCCTGACCGCAAGGAAATTGAAGCGTTTCGCCAGCAATTTGTCAAGGGTCTAGGATATTGCCCGGAAACTCTCGCCTAGATTGCTACGCAGATAAACTAACTTTTATAGCAAAGACTCCAAAGGAGAAGGTATCCGAGTATCCAAAGGGAATAGCTCTTATTCTACTTGAAAATTGCTGCGTTCGGATGACTTTCCCCCGAGATCTTTTTAATTAAATATTTTTAATTGCTAAAAGCCGATCGAATGTATTCTTGCAGGGTGAGCAGGTGGTTTCCGGCTGCGGATTGAAAGTTTGCTGCTGTTAATCGTGGTAATATTTGCCGATCGCTTTTTGTTAAAGGTTCGCACCTGACTAAGGCGACATCAAAGCGACAAGAGTTATTTGCTAAATCCGGACGATTGCTTAAAAATATTTCGGCTGTTTGCCAAAGTTTGGCTTGTTTCGTAGCACTAACAGCCAGCATTCCACCAGCATCCCAATTTCCCGGGCGACGAGTTTTTACCTCGACAAATGCTAATGTTTGGGAATCGGGCATCGGGAATGGGGAATTTTCGTTACCTCTGTTGATTTCGGTTTCTCTATCTATTCCGAGTGCGATGATGTCAATCTCTCCCCAGCGACAATGCCACTGGCGGTGCAGAATTTCCCAACCTTGCTGCTGTAACCACTCGGCGACTAAGTTTTCTCCAAATGTACCCAAAGCCCGAGAGTTTGGGGGTTGGGGGGAATTGGTATCAGCGGTGGCGATTCTCTTCGAGGGCTTTTCGCCCGATCGAGTTAGCGAGGCGATCGGTCGATCGCACTTTCTGGTAAGATTCAACTCTGAACTGTCATGGCTGCCCATTAGCTTTAAATTGTATGAATTCTGGAATTCGCCAATATATTTATAGTTTTTTGCTGAGTTTTGTTATTTTAGCAGTAATCGTCGCTGGGGCGATCGGGATTAATCCCGCACCTGCTTTCGCCCTGGATCACGACAAAGAAATTCTAGTCGGCGCTGATTTTACTGGGAAAGTTTTGACTGACGACAGTTTTAATAAAGCTAATCTTCGCAACAGCAATTTTACCAATGCAGATTTGCGGGGCGTCAGCTTTTTTGCAGCCAATTTGGAAGAGGCAAATTTAGAAGGTGCTAACTTCAGCGGCGCTACTTTGGATTTGGCTCGCATGATGAAGGCAAATTTAACTAATGCTATCCTTGAAGGTGCTTTCGCTTACAATACCAGACTCGAAGGAGCGGTGATTGACGGTGCTGACTTTACAGAAACACTGCTGCGAGATGATATGATTAAAAAACTTTGTCTGGTGGCAAAAGGTACTAATTCCGTGACAGGCAGAGATACTCGCGAAACTCTGTTTTGCGATTATTAATATCAATTCCGGTTGCACGAGCAACCGAGGAAACGGCAATGCCGTTTCCCTACCCCGATTCATTGTAGGAAAACGGCACTGCCGTGTCCTGACTGTGGGTAAGGTGCGCCCATAAGCACCTTATATATAGTGTGTGCGTAAAATGGTATTAACCCCAAGGCACGGACGTTAAATCGCAAAAATTAACTTGACGCAGCCGATCTAATTCCTTAAGCCATTCTTGTTCCGCACAGAATAGCTGGTGATATTCTGTAGCTACTTCGACAATGCTAGCTGCTTTAGCTTTTTCCCACATATTCAGTGCAATTCTACGCCGCTTCATGCTAATTATTTGCTCGATACAGGCGATCGCCGATCGAATTACTAAAGGTGCGCGATAAACGTTTCTTTCTGAAAACTCATTTAAGTGGAATAGATGCGAGATTTGATTGAGTTGATTGGGATATTCAATGAAACTATCTTGTAATTTCAATATTAACTCAGAAGGCGCTACTTGTAAAGACATTTTGTGGAATATTTCTGCATTCAAAATCAGATGCCACAAAAATCTGTGGTGAGAAAGACTAAACTGCACGTCTCTAGCTTCTATTGCTTCTTTAACATCTTGGCGGTATTCGGGACAGTGCAAATAAATTTGCAATAATTGCGCTTCTGCCTCTTCTAAAAGACTGCGGGCTACGGCAGACAAGCCTTGTGGTGAGCTTTTGCTTTCACCGCTTGCACGCTGTTTTTTCTGTTGTTTACTGGGCTTCAGCTTGTTTCTAATTAACAGAGGCATTGTCAAAGATTCGTCTTGACTTTGCCGCTTAGCCCAATCGCTGACTACTTGATTCAGTAAATTTTCGACTAGCATTTTGGTGAGTCTGAAATCTCCTTTACTGAGGATTTCCGCGCACTTTTGCAGGTAATGTGCTAGCTGATTGTCGTCAGTGATATTGGTTAATAACTTAATAATTTTTTTGGTAACTTGCTGGGAAGTATCGGCTTGCTTCAAATCTTGATTGACAAGCATTTGTTGCAGTTGCCAGTCTATCCATAAAGGAGCATTTTCGAGCAGTTCTCGATATTGTTCTGGGGAGTATGTTTTGAGGTATTCGTCGGCATCTTTGCCATCGGGAATATTGAGTACCCGCAGTTGTACTTCTCCTTGATACGCGAGTTTTTCGATTTCTCCGATCGCTCTTTCTGCTGCTTGAGTGCCTGCTTTGTCGGCGTCGAAGTTGAGGATAATCTGTTTGGAGTCAGTGTAGCGCAATAACTGCCGCACTTGGTTTAAACTTAAGGCTGTGCCGAGGGAAGCGACGGCGTTGGAGATGCCTGCTGCTTGAAGTGCGATCGCATCAAAGTACCCCTCTACAACCACTGCGCGATCGGCTTTACCGATCGCTATTTTGGCCGTATCTAAGCCATATAAAGTCTTGCCTTTGTCAAACAGTTCTGTTTCGGGAGAATTGAGGTATTTCGGTTGTTCGTCGCCGAGAGCTCTGCCGCCGAAACCGATGACTCTACCTTGGGTATCGCGAATGGGAATCATAATGCGATTGCGGAAGCGATCGTAATAGCCACTTCCTCCCGATTTGCGCGGTACAATTAGTCCGGCTTGTTCTACTAACTGCGCCGGATAGTTTTTTTGTTCTACTAAATAACTATAAACTGCTTCCCAACCTTGGGGTGCATAACCTAATTGAAATTGTTGAATAGTTTCTTCGCTGAGCTTACGTTCAGATTTGAGATATGCTAAGGGTTCTTCTCCTTGGGTTTGTCGCAAAGCGTGTTCGTAAAACTTGGCTGTTAGTGCTGAGATTTCATACAGTTGTTCCCGCAGAGAAATCTGCCGCTGCAATTCTTGTCGGTGTTCTGGCTCGACAGTTTTGACTGGGACTTGATAATTTTTAGCTAGTTCTAATACTACTTCGCTGAAAGGGCGTTTCTCCAATTCCATCAGGAATTTAAAAGCATTTCCGCCAGCTCCACAACCGAAACAATAGTACATTTGTTTGGCTGGGCTGACTGTAAAGCTGGGAGATTTTTCGTCGTGAAAGGGACACAATCCGACGAATTCTTTGCCGCGTTTCCGCAAGACAACGCGACCGGAAATAACATCTACTATGTCGGCTCTTTGTTTAACTTCTTCGATTGTTTCTGGATGCAGCCGGGGAACTTGCATAGGGCTATTTTAGGCGAATTGAAAGTATAGCGGAAGGAAGAAGGAAGAAGGAAGAAAGCCCTTCTGCTTTACGAGCGGCAAACAGAAGGAAGAAGGAATAAAAGCAAGGGTTTTAGCAATTGAGAAAGTATTAATTGTCTTAGCGGTTGCTATATGTTTATTTTGACCGATCGCCCAATTTTAGTAAAGCGCCGGACTGAGTTTATTGTAAGATATTTACACTAACTGTAAGGAGCATCGAAATTAATGCGAATTTTAATGATGGGCGGTACTCGGTTTATCGGAGTTTATCTTACTAAGATTTTAGCAGCTCAAGGGCATGAAGTGGTGTTGTTTAACCGGGGCAACAAGCCGCTGCCGGTTTCAGGGGTGAAACAGATTTTGGGCGATCGCACAAATGTTGACCAACTTAAGGACAAGTTATCGACGGAGGAGTTCGACGCCGTTTTTGACAACAACGGCCGCGAGCTGAGCGATA
This sequence comes from Cyanobacteria bacterium SOY_34_metabat_3, assembly GCA_031399265.1. Classification (GTDB taxonomy): domain Bacteria; phylum Cyanobacteriota; class Cyanobacteriia; order Cyanobacteriales; family Microcoleaceae; genus Microcoleus. The sequence continues at coordinate 21,245 of JANNOR010000221.1, forward strand.
CAAAGCCTTTAGCTGAAATATTTAAAGGGCGGGTGCAGCACTTTATTTACATGAGCTCTGCGGGGGTTTATTTGAAATCGGATCAAATGCCTCATATTGAAGGGGACGCTACCGATCCCAAAAGCCGACATCTGGGTAAATGCGAAACTGAAACTTACTTGGCTCAGTCCGGTTTGCCTTGGACTTCGATTCGGCCGACTTACATTTATGGCCCTCAAAATTATAACGATTTGGAGGCTTGGTTTTTCGATCGCATTGCGCGCGATCGACCTATTCCGATTCCTGGTAACGGGTTGCACTTCACACAGTTCGGGCATTGTCAGGATTTGGCGAGTGCGATGGCGGCGGTTGTGGGCAACAAAAGGGCGATCGGGCAAATTTATAACGTTTCGGGCGATCGATTTGTCACCTTTGACGGTTTAGCCCGCGCCTGCATTCAAGCAGCAGGCAAATCAGCCGATTCTATCAAGATTGTACACTACGATCCGAAACAATTCGACTTCGGCAAAAAGAAAGCTTTTCCGATGCGATTGCAGCACTTTTTCGCCTCAGTCAATAAAGCTGTCACCGAGCTTAACTGGAAGCCTGAATTTGACCTAGTTTCTGGTTTGAAAGATTCATTCCAGAATGATTATCTAATTTCGGGACGGGACAAAGCCGAGATTGATTTTTCAGTCGATGACGAGATTTTGAAAGCCATTTAAAGTAAAATTAAAGTATGGTGTGCAGCGCGCACCATACCAATGTCTAAGGAGAAAAATAACATGAAATTTATCAATCCCAAAATTGATTTTGCCTTCAAGAAAATATTTGGCTCCACCCAAAGTACAGAAATTTTGATTAGTTTCTTAAATGCCCTACTCTATGAAGGAGAATCCATAATTCAAAGCTTGGAAATTCTCGATCCTTATCTTGGCCCTCAAATAGCTGGATTTAAAAATATCTGCTTAGATGTCAAAGCGCTACTTAATAATGGCACATTTGTGATTATTGAAATGCAAGTTTTGAAAGTGCAGGCATTTGGTAAGCGAGTTTTGTACAATGCAGCCAAGACTTATGCAATTCAACTAACAAAAGGAGAATCATACAAGAATTTACGACCTGTGATTGCCTTGACTATCACAGATTATAGAATGTTTGATGGCAATGAAGATGTAATTTCTCATTTTGTGTTCAAAGAAAAAACTCGCTTTTCTGATTATATACAGAATGACATTGAGTTAGTATTTGTAGAGTTGCCAAAATTCAAGAAACAACAGGATCAACTGGAAAGTCTTACCGATAAGTGGATTTACTTTATCAAAACTACTGACACTTTGGATGAAGTACCTCAAACAATGGCTATAGTCCCCGAAATACAGAAAGCTTTTGAAATTGCCAATGAAGTTAGCTTGACAGCAGAAGAATTGAACAAATTACAACAGGAAGAGTTGTTTTCTCAAGATCAGGAGAGTTCAGTCGCTTTAGGTAGGGAAGAAGGCAGACAAGAAGGCAGACAAGAAGCACAAATAGAGTTAAGTCTTCTTTCGCTGACTCGCCTTTTAGGTCAACTCAACCCCGATTTTGAAAGCCGAATTAGGCAATTGTCGATCGACAAATTAGATAATTTAGTAAACGCCCTATGGGATTTCTCAAACTTGGCAGATTTAACAGCTTGGTTGGAAGCTAATTCTCAATGAAATATCAGGTATAGCAACAGCCACATCCGTTAGGAGATAAATAACCTGATGAATATATCCCTGACTCCAGGTTTCATAAACGGTTTGATTCCCGTACCATGTAACTGTCAACTGTCAACTGTCAACTGTCAACTGCTATAAATCTCATGCTTGGAATCACACTCAGCAGTCGCTACAGCATTATCCGTCACTTGGGAGGCGGCGGATTTGCTCAAACTTATTTAGCTGAAGATAGTCAGCTACCAGGGAATCACCTCTGCGTTGTTAAACAACTCAAACCCCAAGCAACTGATCCAGAAACTCTACAGGTAGCCAGACGTTTGTTCGATACGGAAGCGCAAGTTTTGTACAAGTTGGGAAATCACGATCGCATTCCCCGACTTTTTGCATACTTTGAAGAAAATCAAGAGTTTTATCTCGTTCAAGAATTTATAGAAGGCCACGATTTAAGTCAAGAAATTAGACCCCCCCAAACCCCCCCTTACCAAGGGGGGGCTGGACTTGGCTCCCCCCCTTACCAAGGGGGGGCTGGACTTGGCTCCCCCCCTTACCAAGGGGGGGCTGGGGGGGGTTCTTCTGGAAATGTGGGAGGTATGAAGGAAGATGAAGTCATTATTATATTGCAGGAACTTCTGGAAATTTTAGATTTCGTACACCAGCAAAATGTGATTCACCGCGATGTCAATCCCCGCAATATAATTAGGAGAGATCGAGATAGCAAATTAGTTTTAATTGACTTCGGCGCAGTCAAAGAAATCACCACTCAAATCACTAATCCTCAGCCCAAAAATAGCTTGAGCGTGAGCATTGGTACACCCGGTTATATGCCCAGCGAACAAGCTCACGGCAATCCCAAGCTCAGCAGCGATATCTATGCCGCAGGTGCGATCGCAATTCAATGTCTCACAGGCATAACTCCCCACCAATTACCCAAAGATCCCGATACAGAAGAGATTATTTGGCAGGACAAAACATCGGTCAGTCATGAATTTGCAAAAATCTTAGATAAGATGGTAAAGTACGATTTTAGACAACGTTATGCTAGTGCGGGCGAAGCACTGCAAGCCATTAAAGAACTAAAAAATTCTTTCAGCGGTACTATTCCAGTATTGCCTGTAGTTGCTGCTGTGAAAAAGTCGCCTAAACCGCGAAAAAATATATATTTAAAAGTTTTGGCGATCGCCAGTTCGATCGGCGTTACTATTCTAGCATCAATTTATGCTGTTAATACTCTGAACTCTACGAATGCAACGGATTTATATAACCGAGGTAATACTCTTTACAATTTAAGCAGGTTTGAAGAGGCTCTAGCAGCTTACGAAAAAGCAATCAATCTCAGACCCGATTACGCCGAAGTTTGGCAGGAAAAAGCTAAAACTTTATATGAACTGAAAAAATATCAAGAATCGCAATTAGCCTATGACAAAGCAATAGAATTAAAGCCAGAATATTTAGAAGCTTGGACAGGGCGTGGTTATGCTTTGGATAAGTTGCAGAAGTCTCAAGAGGCGATCGCCTCTTTTGACAATGCTTTGAAAATCCAGCCCGACTATCCCCAAGCGTGGGAAGGAAAAGGCGATAGTTTGTTAGATTCGCAGCGGTATGAAGAAGCGATCGCCTCCTACGAAAAAGCCGTCGAATTTCAGCCTAGTTTGTACCGTGCTTGGTACAATCGGGGACAAGCTTATCAAAAATTAAAACAGTACGATCGAGCCGTAGAATCCTATCAAAAAGCGGTTGAAATTAAATTCGACAATTCTGAAGTCTGGTACAATTTAGGCAATGTTTTCCTAGAATTAGACAAAAACCAAGAAGCTTTTGAAGCCTACGAAAAAGCCGTGCGCTTCCAGCCAAAATTTTATCAAGCATGGTACAGTAAAGGCATCGCTTTGCTGAAAATGCGTCGGCATGAAGAAGCGGTAGCAGCTTACGAAACAACTGTCAAATTAAAGCCGGATTACGATCGATCATGGTACAATTTAGGTTGGTCGTACCACGAATTACGCAAGTACGAACAAGCAATTGAGTGTTATAACAAAGCCCTTGACTTGAACCCAAAAGAATCTCAAGCTTGGTACAATAGAGGCAATGCACAATATAATTTGAAGCGGTACGAAGATGCGATCGCCTCTTACAACGAAGCCGTCTATGTCAAGCCAGACTATTCCGAAGCCTGGTATAGTCGCGGCAATGCACTTGTGGCGGTAAAAAGATACCAGGATGCGATCGCTTCCTATGACAAAGCAATTCGCTACAAGCCGGATTACGGAGCCGCGATGGAAGCAAAAAAGCGGGCTGAAAGTCAGCTAGGAACCATTCAGCCACAACCCAAACAACAATAATTGTTCACTGAATTTGGTATTATTTCTTAGTCCGCGAAGGCGGACTTTGCTTGTATAGACGCGATTTCAATCGCCGAATAATCGTGGTAGTAGGTTAACTTTTAGCGAACAGTAGGAGCAATCAAAGTAACTCGGCGGCTGTCTACTAACATCGGCCAAAAACCCCGATCGCTGAGTGTTTTTAGCGCAGCAGTAGCAGCATTTCGATCCGTTGTATAAGCAATGAATAAAAACGGACGTTGCCCGTAGGAAGCTAAGCCGACTTGCGTGCCCAATACTTGTTTGACTTGGGCGGCTAATTCCGGTTGATTGAAGTAATCTACCAACACTGCATAACCGGGGCCCAGAGGTTGCGGATTAAAGGCGAAACTGTCATTTGGGCGATCTGGGGCTGCTATAGCAGAGGCGGCTGGTTCAGGATCGTAGACTGGCAAATTTTGGGGTAGAGATGCTGCGGGCGATCGTACTACGTAAGCTTGCAATCCGACAACATCTTCGATATATTTAACCCAATCGCTGGCGATTTGCGAGTCGCGAAAGCCACCAACTCGCGTTACAGTATCATTGATATATCGACAAACTTTATTATCAGTATTTCCGGGAAAAGAGCGTTTTGCTCTTTCTTGCTGTTCCGGGGTTTTGGTGACAATTAACAGTAGATATTCGTCTGACTGTGGCGGTTCGCAGCTCGACTCAGCTTTAACAGAACTCGATAAAATTGTCAAGACCAAAACGGCGATCGATACAGCATAAAATAGGGGAATAAAGACAATATGTTTGTACAACTTCCCCTTAAATTCCGTTAGTTGCTTGGTCGGAGATTTGGCTATTTTGTTCATGCTGGCTGTAGGGATGCAAGGGCATCGGGAATAGTTTCTGATGGTGCTTGAAATTCACCTGTCAGCACGTATTCTAATCGCAGTTTCAACCAGGTAATAAACACAGGATCGGTAGAAATAATAGCAGCGGCTGGTTGAGGGCATTTTGTTTTAACTTCTGCCATTGCCGGTGATTCTAGAAAAGCGGGCTGTTTGACCAACCAGAAGTCTATTTGTTTTTCTTGTTCGTTGTAGTTGCGAATTCTTTCTTTAAACACTTCATCGAGGGCTTCTTCTTCTAGTAAAAAGCGTTGGCTGGCTAAAACGTAGTAGTAGGTTTGCATTTTTGTCGGTTGTTAGGGGTTAATGTCGCCTCTACTGGCCAGTTTTGCTGGCTTAGGGGCTGGTTTGCCGAGTTGCGGCAGTTGAAGAGTTCTAGACTCTTGTGCCGTTTACTTTACCTTATTGCTGTCATTTTGGGTAGGTGCAGAGCTACGTAAACGATAAATGTTGCAAAATTTACAAAGTCTGATATGATTTAGTAAAATTTTAATTGTCTTGTTTTTTGCGAAAACTTGATGCAGCCTTGGAAAAGTTATGGGCGGCGAGTTGAATTTCACGCCGAATAATTACCAGTATTAAACTGGAGTTGTCCCTAATTTTTGCCTGATTTTGGAAATAAAAACAATTATCTGATTCTACCCAGTTTTTTTGGTTCTTGTTTCCAAGTCATTGAGCCTAAGCTTTCGCACTCTATATCCAACACTTCAGGGATATCTTTAGCAGCATCACCGGCGATGTTTCTTTAAATTTTATTAGATAGCGATCGCAGGACTTACGGACAGATTCAACTTGTAGGGTGTTTAGGTTGTACTTTTACTACTACAGATAGTTTAAGGGAAAAACAATCCTTTTTTGAAAGTTCTTGTTCATCACTTAAAAATGACTTGACTTTTATAAATTAGAGGCTAAAATTATCTTAAGTTTTACCATAGCATTTCCAGCCTGTTCATGATAATTGCTTATTTAGTTAACCAATATCCCAAAGTCAGCCACAGCTTCGTCCGCAGAGAAGTGGCCGCCGTCGAAAGTTGTGGCATCAAAGTCGCCCGTTTTTCGATTCGCTCGTGCGAGTCAGAACTCGTTGACGGCGCCGACAAGCTAGAGCAAGAATTGACTAAAGTAATCTTAGGAGTTGGAGTACAAGGCTTAGTGCTAGCTTTGCTGCGCGTTGCTCTCACCAAACCGATCGCATTCCTCGAAGCTTTGCGGTTAACATTTAAAATAGGGTGGCACTCTGAACGAGGCATCATACTTCATCTAGCTTATTTAGCAGAAGCTTGCGCTGTTTTGAATTGGTTTGCAGAACAAGGAATAGCACACGTTCACGCTCACTTCGGCACAAATTCCACAACTGTAGCAATGTTGTGTCGCGTACTCGGCGGCCCGACTTATAGCTTTACCGTTCACGGCCCTGAAGAATTTGATAAAGCTACACTTCTTTCTTTAGAAGACAAAATTAAACGATCGACCTTTGTAGCAGCAGTCAGTTCCTTCGGCAAAAGTCAGCTTTTTCGGTGGTGCGATCGCACTTTGTGGTCAAAAATCCACGTCATACACTGCGGTGTAGACGCTGCATTTTTAGCTCACCCGCACGTCCCCATCCCCGCAGCACCCCGCTTAGTTTGCATTGGACGGCTCAGCGAACAAAAAGGTCATTTACTATTGCTAGAAGCAGCTAATTTGCTAGCAGTTACAGGCTTGGATTTTAAGTTAGTTTTTGTCGGAGACGGGCCGCTGCGATCGGAAATCGAACAGCAGATTGTACAGCTAAAATTGCAAAATCATATTGAAATTACTGGCTGGGCGAGCAGCGATGAAGTTCGGGAACAGCTTTTAGCTTCAAGAGCAATGGTATTGCCGAGTTTTGCGGAAGGTTTACCAGTAGTAATTATGGAATCTCTCGCTCTCAATCGGCCCGTAATTAGCACCTATGTTGCGGGTATCCCAGAGTTAGTCGAACCTGGTGTCTGCGGTTGGTTGGTTCCTCCCGGTTCCGCAGAAATATTAGCAGTTGCAATGCGCGCGGCCTTGGAATCGCCTTTAGAAAAACTAGAAGAAATGGGGAAAGCGGGAGCAGAAAGAGTTGCTCAACAACATAATGTTGATTTAGAAGCTAAAAAATTAGTCGCGCTGTTTGAGAGTGCTATCTAGCCACGATCAAAAAGCAACGGAGGACACGGCAGTGCCGTTTCCCTACCCCAAAATAATCACGAGCTTCCCTCGGATGTCACCATCGCCCGATTAATTGTAGGGACACGGCACTGCCGTGTCCTGACTGTCGGTAATATTAATTCTAATTCTTTTTAAGGAATAGCAACCGATCGCAACAATCGATCGACAATTGTCTTAGCCCTCCTTCCGCCCGCCGGAATCAAACGGTGAGAAAGTACGTGGGTTGCCAAATATTTCACATCATCAGGAGTCGCATAATCCCGGCCATCCATAAACGCCAGCGCCTGAGAAGCCCGGTACAAAGCCACCGCACCCCGGGGACTCACTCCCAGAGTAATCTCTTCATCCTCCCTGGTCGATCGCACCAAATCCACAATATACTGTTTCAAAGACGTTTCTACCTTCACTGCCGCGCACAAACGGCGCAACTCCTGCACTTCTTCCAAAGAAATACAAGGTTGCAAATCTTCAACTGCAAAACTATCAGAAAGCCGTTCCAACATTTGCAACTCTTCCAACGCAGCGGGATAGCCCAAAGTCAAAGATAAACTAAACCGATCCATCTGCGCTTCCGGTAGCGGAAAAGTGCCTTGATACTCGATCGGGTTCTGAGTAGCAATTACAAAAAACGGGGCCGGAACATTCCGAGAAACCCCATCCACAGTCACCTGCTTTTCCTCCATTACTTCCAGCAAAGCTGACTGAGTACGCGGCGTCGCCCGATTAATTTCATCAGCTAGCAAAACATTAGCAAAAACTGGGCCGGGCAAAAACTCAAACTTCCCAGTGCTGGGATTCCAAATATTGGTACCGGTGATATCTGTCGGTAACAAATCGGGAGTGCACTGAATCCGCTGAAACTTACCATCGATCGATCGCGCTAAAGACTTCGCCAACAGCGTTTTACCGACACCAGGCACGTCTTCGAGCAGTGCGTGTCCCCCCGAAAGCACCGCTACAATGACCAAGCGAATCGCATCCGCTTTGCCGACAATCGTCTTGCCTAGATTTTGCTTGAGCCGCTCAATATGTTCTCTCATTCCCTGATTGTTAATTGCTAATTTTTCATTAAACAAAGGTGAAACTATGTCCGAGCGATTGACCTATAAAAGGCGGGCGGGTTTTTGAGATTGTCAATTATTGGCGATTATTGTTGGTAAACCCGCCCCTACCCTATTGGTAATCGACCGGACATGATATAAAACCATTGCACGAAATTGTATTTTCCTTCTTCCTTCTTCCTTCTTCCTTCTTGCTTCTTGCTTCTTCCTTCGCTATAATAGCTTTCTAGCAACATCACAGTCAGTCTGAATTTGAGTTTTGAGAGCATCCAGAGAAGCGAACTTTTGTTCGGGTCGCAAAAACTCCACCAAACTAGCACTCAAGGTTTGACCGTACAAATCCCCAGACCAATCTAACAAATGAATTTCGATCGTGGGTTGCTGGCCGTCTACCGTCGGGCGACAGCCAACATTCATCACCCCATTCAGAATAGGTAAATCTGATGCAGCGCTCTCGATGAGAGATTCAGGATTTTTCCACTCATAAGAAGAACTCGGATCTTTGATTTTTCCGGCTGCATTTTTTACTAATACTTCCACCGCGTACACGCCAAAACGCGGCAAAAACTTTTCTGGCGGTAATTCGATATTAGCGGTGGGAAATCCGATCGTCCTACCCAGCCGCTGTCCCCCAACCACAGAACCAACCAAACTGTAAGGTCGTCCCAGCAACTGATTCGCTTTTCTGAGGTCGCCCGATGCTAGACTTTCGCGGATGATAGAACTGCTAATCCGATCGCCCTCACCGCAATTGTGCAGGGGTGCAAGAGTCACATCAATGCCGTAGCTAGAGGCAATCGACTGCAAATCCGCAGCCGTCCCAGCGCGTCCCCGTCCAAACCGAAAATCCATCCCTACGCTAATTCGACTCGCTTGCAGTTGTTGCACCAAAATTTCCTCGACAAACTCATCCGCCGTCAAAGCCGCCAGTTCTCGATCGAACGGTAACAGCACTAATTGCTCGACGCCCATTGCTGCGAGCAATTCTACCTTTTCTGTCAGAGGCGTCAGCAGTTTTTTGGGTTGACCTGTAAAAAATTCTTGCGGGTGCGGATCGAATGTCACCACAGTGCTGTAAGGTCGATCGCCCGCATCAGAATCGCGACCCAAAAAAATATTACCCGTCGAGTCGTTGTCGCAAGTCGCCGGATGTTTGCTTTCCAAATTTTGATCTTCGCCAGCGTTTGAGCGCCAGTTTTGCCCTGGCGGACAAACCGCTGCAGAATTTTGCCCAAAGGTCGATCGATTTAAAATTGGCTGCACGACTTGTCGATGCCCTAGGTGCAAACCATCAAAGTTTCCCAAGGCAACCGAAGTTGGAGTCAGAGCAGCGGTACAAGAAGAAGTTACCCACACGCTTAAGATTTTGACACAGGAAAGGCAGATTGCGATCGCCCGTCGATTTTAGATTAGAGAATTGACTTCACAGATCAATCTCGAAGCTTCTACTTTGATCTCAATTTTTTTGTTTTCAACAACTTAAGCCGGGCGCTGGTGTCTGTCTTTGAGTGAGGTCAGGCCTAAATTAAATTTTAGATTTCGGATCTCAAAATTTGTGCTGCCGACAACCTCAAATCCATCACACAGACACTTTAGGAGCTTGCACCGACGCTTCAGACACATCTTTGTTATGAGGAGGTAGCAACTGTAACGACAAACCTTCCCTAGCCATCAAACTGTTTGGGAACCTTTGAGCCACTTGCTCTCCTACCCTGTCTAAAAACTCGTCATTGTGTAGCGGATCGTGGTGAAAAATCACCAACTTTTTGACATTAGCCGCCTGAGCCACCTTCACCGCTTCCTGCCAAGTCGAATGTCCCCAGCCAACCCTACTGTTTTTCTCGGCATAATACTCCTCATCGGTATAAGTAGCGTCGTAGATCAGCACCTCAGCATCCCGAGCCAAATACAGCACATTTTCGTCCAAACGATCGGGAAAATGTTCGGTATCAGTCACGTAAGCAGCCGAATACCCGCGCCAGTTGACGCGGTAGCCTACAGCTTCTCCGGGGTGGTTCAACAAAGCAGTTTCCACCTTAATATCTCCGATTGAGAGCGGTTCACCCACTTCTATGTCGTTAAATTTCAGGTCTGCCCCCATAATTTGCAGGGGAACCGGAAAATTGGGGTGGAGCATCTGGTCGTTGAGCCGCTGCTGGATAGTAGCCTTATTAGGAGGAGGAGCAACTGCGCCGTAGATGTGAAAACAATTGCCCTTAACAAAAGCTGGAATAAAGAAGGGGAATCCTTGAATATGATCCCAGTGAGAGTGAGTAAAAAACATATGAGCTTCTACGGGCATTTGCGAGAGGAGAGTTTGTCCCAACACCCGCAATCCAGTACCGCCATCGAAAATTAGGCGACTGTCACCCACTCGCATTTCTATACAGGGCGTGTTGCCCCCGTAACGTACTGTTTCAGCTCCGGGAGAGGCTATGCTACCTCTAACGCCCCAGAAGTGAACCGTGAATTGGTTTTGCATACTAGACATGGGTTTTACTGCAAGATTGTTCCGGCGAGCGTAAGGTGTTTATGTATTGATGAGGGCTTTAGGATCAAACTCAAGCTCTTTGATGGTCTAGTTCCCCACTTATAAAGGAAGTGCCAAGACTCTTGCTTGCGAGGGAATGCAAAACTGTTGGACTTGACAACTGAGCAAGAAATTACAAGGTAGACGTTGAAAGTCTCGATCGTAAGTATTCTTTTTCTCTCTCCACTAGCCTAACCTCCGCAGACACACTTTGGGACAGCAGTTCTGTCTGAGTCTGGTCAGAGGCCACTATTTTTCCAGCCTCTGCACTTGCCGAACGCGCAAGGGCGGTTGCTGGCGATGCTGGTTTACGGGTTTGAAGCCGAATGATGGTCTTGCTGGTATCTAGTGCGGTCGATCGGTCCCTACACCAGCCCTACCAAAATTACGACTAATTTACCCAACTCGATTTGCTCCCATTAATTCAAAAATTTTAGCAGTTTAGGAATGATCCTGCTAGTGTAGTTGATTCTCAAACAATTCTGTCTCGATGTAAGCACCCGCCCGGAGCAGGGCTGTCCATCCGGGTAGCGATCGAACCCAAGCCAGTGCGATCTTTCCCTCAATCGACCGCAGTACAAGCCCCCGGATTCATCCGTGCACGAATAACACATATATAGCCTTTCGAGGGAAAGATGAGGTACTCATGGGCATCGGGCATCGGGCATTACCTGATCTTTCCGAGAACCGCTATAGTGTCCGATCGCCAGCCCCCGGATTCATCCGCGAGATCCCTTTGGGTTCTTCATCGAAAACGATATGAGTTCCAATGTCCAAACAGTCAACAGTCAACTATTCCGGTTGCACGAGCAACCGGAATGGATACAATATAGAAATATTCGCTGTTAGCGTGTCGCGCTTTTCTCAACAATTTCTAATTGCTCTATTCTTGGCAATGATTTATCGAAACTCGCCGTCGTTCCCGCAGTCGCCAGCGGTATAAAATTAGGGTATCATAGAGTCTAAGACTCTTGTTAGTCGAGAATCTAAATCAGCGCTAAAAACGCGTGAATAACTTAAATTTATTTTTTCCAAAAATCACTATGAATCAATTTAAAAAAACTGCAACCAAGCCCAATAGATCGCCAGTGAAAGTGTCCGATCGCACTTGGCAACTCGCTCAGCTCCCCGATCGCGAGCTGTCTGAGGACATAACTGATGCGCCATTCGACAGAGAACTGACTCGCTATCGCCCGTCAGAAACCCCAGGAACTGCCGCCACCAGGCGCCGGAGAGTAGATTCGCATCACGAACGGCCCCGATCGCCTGCGGTTTCTACCGCCTTGCTCAAGTGGTTGCTAGAGCGTTTGACTCGATCGAAAGGTTGGCTGGCAATTCTGACTCTGGTAGCAGTTTGGGGGTGGTGGAACAGCCAATTACTGTTTTCGACAGGGCTGGGGATAACAGCGATGATGATGGTTTACCGAGGACAGTCGCAGGACTGGCAATTACTGCAATCGCGAATCGAGCAATTTTGGGATGGCCCGAACCGCCGATTCGTTGTAGCGGTGGGCACCGGCAGCATTGCTACCTTGGGTGCTTACATGAGTTTGGCTATTTGGGCGGACTCAGAGAGCCACTGGATAGCTGCGAGCGCGATTTTGCAGAACTTTGGGACGATCGCGATTGCAGGACTGTTGCTGCGGCAAGGGTTGAATCTGGGGGTCTCACAAGATGAAGCGGCGCTCGATCGCCTCCTGGCAGATTTGACTGATGCTGACCCGGTGAAACGTTTGATTGCAGTGCGACAAATGACCGATTTGGTGAATAACGGTGGATTTGGGCCTTTTCGTTCCGTCAAAAGTTCGTTAGCGGAGCCCGCCCCTACGGGGGCTGCGCTAACGAAGAGGATCGCACGAAACCGCGCTGCTGAGTGTTTTGGCCTGATGCTGAGTCAGGAACCCGAAGCTTTAGTCCGCAATGCCCTTCTCGAAGGTTTGCAGACTTGGGACAATACCTATGGAATTGCCTTAAAATCCAAAAATAAAGTCATCGACTACTAACTGACCGTCAAAAGCGTAAAAACTAATTCGATGAATATTTGGAGCTTTGACGCGCAGGGGAGCTTTAGGGGCGATCCGAGAGTTAGACCCAGCCAGATTGGGCGCGGGCATTTCATCCTGAACAATTGGGTTTCCGTCGATGTCGCAAGCAGATAAAACAGTTCGCCGCGAACTGGTGACAAGTCCTGACACGCTGCGAACGGGATACTCGAAAGTTACTTCGATCAGTCCGCTTTTTGGGGCTCCCATCAACACAGTTGCTCCCGAACTCGTGAAAAATGCCGGATTTGAAGGTTGGATGGCGACGGTATTGGCAAAAGTCAGGCCCCAATGTGCAAACTGGTGCTGTACTACTTCAAAGCATTTCAAGTCTTCTAAAGCTAGGCGGACGCGAGCCGGTACGGTGGCGCGCGATCGCACCTCTAACCCGGAACCCGATCGTTCTGGAGTGGCGACTAAAGACTTTTTACCGTTCAAATCCATGCTTCGACACGCAGTATCAAATTCTGCCAACCCGTCCGATTGAAGACTTTTTGCGTCTACCATAAAACCCTCGCGATCCCTTTTCCTGAGCAGTTGCATTTTTAGTAGAGCTCCCTGAGATTATTTGTTTCTGGTGTTTTGGAATTTATAATTGCCAGATCGGGGAAATTGCCTGTGACTGCAATCGGGAATCGAAAACCGATCGCCCGCCCTTGAATAGAGACTTTCGATATCAAAAGCCACTGCTCCGCAAAATCCGTAGAATATGATGATTAATTATTCGCGATCGGCTCACAGCGGTAGACTTGCCACTGGCGACAAAGCAAGATTTAATACTTTGCTTTCCGATCGCCTGTTTTCCCAGTCGGCGAACAGACGAGCCTTGTATTGAGGGGTAAGACCCATCATTTTGTTATTATCTCCGATCGGCGGTAGTTTGCAAGGGTGAGGATAACTACACAGCCGCACCGCCCAAATCGCAAAACATACGAACTGTCTGTAGTTTCAGGCTGCACCTGTACTAAAATAGATTTGAATCAATACTCAATCTTTACAAAAACTGCGCCAGCTTTGCAACTTTTTCAAACAAAGACTCTCTCGGCGGACGAAAATCTAAAATCTAATAGCGATTGAGGTTTATTTATGCTTGTGCCCCTCGGCTTCGGTCAGCGATCGATAGTTACTTCGATCGGCAGAATGGTTTACTACACTGCCGAAAAAACACCTTGGATCGGGTTGCCGACCTCAACGTCGGAAAATAAGCCGAACTTGGTATTTTTTCACGGTTTTGGGGGCGGGTCGAGTGCCTATGAGTGGTCAAAAGTTTATCCAGCTTTTGCGACAGAATATCGAACTTTAGCACCGGATTTAATCGGTTGGGGACGATCGGAACATCCGCCGAGAAATTATCAAGTCGAAGATTATATCACAACTTTGATTGAATTTATCGAAAAAACTTGCGACAGTCCGACAGACGCGATCGCTTCTTCGCTGACAGGGGCGATCGCGATCCGAGCTGCGATCGCCCGTCCCGATCTCTTCAAATCCCTAATTTTGACCACACCCAGCGGTTTATCCGACTTCGGACAAAATTACCGCAACAGTTTCTTCGCTCAGCTCGTCAACACCCCGATTTTAGACCGATTGCTTTACAGTACCGGAATCGCCACAGACGGTGGCATCCGCAGCTTCTTAGAACAGCGCCAATTTGCCGATTCCCGCCGCGTTTATCAAGAAATTGTAGACGCTTATCTGGCATCGGCCTTAGAACCAAATGCAGAATATGCCGCCCTGTCTTTTGTGCGCGGAGATTTGTGCTTTGATTTATCGCTGTACATCACTCAACTAACAACGCCGACAGCGATTATATGGGGAGAAAAATCGCAGTTTACCAGCCCCGATATCGGACAGCGGTTAGCTAATCTCAATCCCGAAGCAGTGAAAGTCTTTCAATCTCTAGAAGATGTGGGTTTGACTCCGCAGCTAGAAATTCCTGCTGTGACGATCGGCTTAATTCGACAATATTTAAAGTTGCTTTCGGAAGGTTGAAGAAGGCAATTGGCAGTTGTTGGTGGGCAGTAGCAGTTGGCAGTTGTTAGAAATAACAATTACCAATGCCCAATGCCCAATGCCCAATGCCCAATGCCCAATGCCCAATGCCCAATGCCCAATGCCCAATACCCAATGCCCAATGCCCAATGCCCAATGCCCAATGCCCAATGACTATTCTTTCACTCGCACGTCCATGACGCTGGCGTTGAAAATATACTTTTTGCCTTCAAGTTCTAGAGTAGTGCCAATTTTGACTTTCGTATTCCCCAAAACCGGGCCGTTTTCAGTAAGTTGACCTTTTCCCTCTAAGGTAAACATCATATTTCTGCTGAATGATTCTTCTTCTCTGGGATCGGGGAGAGCTTTGACAGTGCCGTTGGGCTGGGGAACTGCTAGGGTTCTAGTGATAGTTTTGACAGATTTGATGGTAATCTGACCGGAGGGTTGATTGCGGATTACCACATTGATTTTATCGCCCGGTTTGAACAAATCTTGAACGTTTGTCCCTTTGAGACCGATCGCAATTGCATCGATCTCTACAGGTTTGAAACTGCTGCCGACTTGGGCGACGGAACCGCCAGAAGTGCCGGGAAAGAAAAAGATTCCGACTGCAACTAACAGTACGATTAGAGCTGCACCTACGTCTAAGATGCTGAGTTTGCCGAACAGCCGGCCTTGAGAATCCAAAATTTTCATAAATCGCTTAAATGACTGACAGCGACAGGAGTATCTGTACAAGCCAAAAGATATTACCACAATGGCTGCCGAAAATCCGCAGGACTTCGGGACTTGGGGCAGAAGGTAGTTGACGGCGGTTGGTTGGTTTGCCCGTTAGCGAAGCTTGCAGAAGAGGATCGCCCGGGAATTCCCAGCGCGGTTAAAAATTAGCAAAAAGCTAGAATAGCAACAAATGCGGCTTAAATTTCGTCTGCCTGTTGAGTGAGTTTTGCCGTTTTTCCTAAAAATTAATCTATTTTTTCGCACGTATCAATCATGTTAAAAAGTTTGTGGTTGACTTGCCGGCGTACTTGCGGCCGGGGGATTTATCTGTTTCTGTCGCTGATTGTGGCTGCGGGTATCTCGGTGATTTCACCGGCACCGACGATCGCCTTTTCTTTGCCGGAACTGATTTTTCGGGGCATTCAAGTTATTCAATTGTCGAATATGTCCGATCGCCAAGAGGTGACGGTTGGCCAACAAATCAATCAGCAGTTAGCAAACAGCGAGTTTAAAATTGACCGAGATCGCGCCACTACAGCATATATCAACCGCATCGGTCAGCGGCTGGCAGAGCAAAGCACTCGCCCGGATATTCCCTATACTTTTCAAGTGATTGACGACGACAATATCAATGCTTTTGCGACAATGGGCGGCTTTGTTTATGTGAATAAAGGTTTGATGGCGGCAGCGGATAATGAGGCAGAATTAGCAAGTGTAATCGCCCACGAAATCGGGCATATTACTGCTCGCCATGCGATTCAACAAATGCGTCAAATGGCGATCGCCTCTGGTGTAGCTTCGGCCACAGGGCTCGATCGATCTCGGGCGGTTCAGATTGGGGTAGAATTGGCTTTGCGCCGCCCCCACAGCCGTCAAGCAGAATACGAAGCCGATCGGTTGGGATTGGAAACAATGGGGCGATCGGGCTACGCTCAATCTGGGATGGTTAATTTTATGCAAAAATTGCTCAACAAACCTTCTCCTCCGAGCATTTTGAGCACGCACCCGGCTACTGGCGATCGCATAGCTGCTATAAATCAGGCGATCGATCCGGATCTCGCTAGCGGTGAAGGCTTGAATAACGCGGCTTACAAGCTGGAAATCCGCAGACTGTTGGGCTCGTAACAACTCTAAACCTCTTGCTCTCGTCAAATTCACCCCCCTTAGTCCCCCCTTATTAAGGGGGGAAACAAGAATAATCTTGCCCCCTCCCCGAACTCGCGGGGAGGGTTGGGGTGGGCTGCATTATATTTTTGCAAGAGTTCTTCTAAATCGATATAGCCGATCGGACTTAAACAGGCGCACTCTTGATTTCATCCTGATGTTCAACAACAGGGCCGATCTCAGGTTTCGGGAGTGCTAATTGCTGCGGCGGCCTCAATTGTCTGACAACTTCATCTAACGGCAAAATTCGGACTTGATTGTTAAATACATTGACTTGATAAACTCTGCGGTAGCTGAAATCCAATCCTGTCAGCCAGCCGCTTTTCGGATGATAAGCACCCGTGTCAATATCCAACCATCCTTGACCCCTGACTAATTCCCCGGGTCTGACGCCCTCAAAGGTAAAGGTGATCGTGTGACCGGTGATGATTAATTTATTCGGAAAATAGGGTTTCGATATGGTGTGAAATTCCTTGCGAATCCAGCAGAGTTGCTCGATCGACTGTTCGCCGATCGGCATTGCGGGATGGACACCCGCGTGAACCAGCCAGATATCGCCTAAGTCCAGGTACTTCGGGAGCGATCGCAGCCAATCTAAGTGTTTGTAGGGCATCATCCCTGTATCTCTGTAACTAGCGACTGTCGCATCGCCGCCGCTGTACAGCCAAGATTGCCACGCCCGCATATCCACGGACGCCCCCGCCAAAGCATCTAACATCAATTGTTCGTGATTGCCCAGCAGAGTTTGGTAGGGGCTTTGCTGGACAAAATCCAATACCTGAGCGCTTTTAGGGCCGCGATCGATTAAATCTCCCAAAAAATAGACGCGATCGTCCGAGCTCGGGGCAAGTGCCTCTAGCAGCAGCATTAAGCCGTCGTAATGCCCGTGTACGTCCCCGATAACAATGCGCCGGTAATCCACTGTGTTTATCCGCTTCCCTGACTCAAAACCCCAATCACTAGCTTAGATCAATCTGATGTTGCTGCTATTTCCTCTTTTTTTTGGCTGAGGAGGGGTGTCACCCATTATACTGCCTTCTATTAAGATTCAGTAAAGCTCGCCAATATCTGTTTCCGCAGCTACTAATAGCAATACTGGCAAGCTTTTAATTGTGCTTCTGCAACTGCTGTTACTGAGTCAAAGCTTTCAGGAATGTCTGGAGTTCTGCCAAAAAACCTTTCTTTTTTAGCGGTTTTGCAGGTGCAGTGGAGTTGGGATCGGTGGTTCCAAGAGCTTTGGCTAAAATCCGCTCTAAATCGTCTCCAACTGGTTTTTGGGCGGTTTCAGAAATTAGTTCGTATTCGTCGTTTGTTTCCAGCCAGACTTGCCAGGATTGCGGGTAGCAGCGGAATAAAGCAGCACTGTCTAGGGGTCTGATGTAGTAGCAGGATTCGATTTTGTTGAGGAATCGATCGCGCAATTGGCGGCCTGCATAGCCTATACCTATGGTAGCAACGTCTTCGAGCCGTGGGTTGAGTAGGATTACAGGACGATCGCCCGCAGCTATATAAAGTTTTTCAACTTGCGCCACTTCTACAGCCGCCGGATTCACCAGCAAAAACAGTTGATCTTCGGGTGCGATTTTATCTTCAACAGCCGTGCGGCTGCTGCCCAAATCAGCGACTTTAAACGGTGTTTCTCCCCAGTCGCGGCGGGCAAGGGCGGCGGAACCGGTGTCGGGAAAAAAGACTTTGAGACCGGAATACATTGCTTCAAATTCTGGGAGGAATTGTTGCGTAATAGACTGTGCTTGGAGTGCGATTTCTGGGAATACTAATTCGACTTGCAGTAGAGTTTTGCCGTCCGAGAGGGCGGCGGCGGTTGCAATGCGGGATTGGGCGATCGCATCGGTGAGATCCTTTGGCAGTTTTGTCATTAATCTGATTATTTTTACTCGACTTTTCTAAATCCAATTATACCGCATTAAGCCACAAAAGCTAACACCGATACAGGCGAACCGGAACCTCCCAAAAGACGCAATATTCCGATCGCTAAAGTGATGTTAGCCGCAGGTAACAAGTGGAGATTTGCCAAATTTTCCAACACTATTCGCTGCTTTTCCAATATTAGTTTGTTAACTGCAAAACTTTCATCTCGCCCGGTATCGACTCCGTGAGTGTCGGTGCCAATTCCGGCGATGAATCGTTCTTCTAGCAAAAATCGAGTTGCTGCTGTACCAAATCCGGGGAAATGGCAAATTCCGCGATCGTCTCGATTGAAAAATGCTCGCTCATCATCCCATTTTGCTTGCCATCCAGTATACAATAAAACTAGATTTCCCGGTTCTATAAATTTGTGCTGCTGTTCCCAACTCAATACATCATCGATTGTTAAAGTGTAGTCGGGATTGGCGAGGCTTTGCTCTCGGATGTCGATCGCAATTGCGGGAGAAACTAGCGACTGTGGCCCATAACTATCAATGCTCGCGCCTGCTGCATAAAAGCTGTTGGGCGCGTTGATATGAGTACCGCTGTGCTCTCCCATTGAGAATTTTCGCAAGAAATAGCCGTCTTTTTCTATTTGAGATACTGTTTCAAATTCTGTCGCTGGATCTCCCGGCCAGATCGGAATATTTGGGTGAATGGGATGGGTTAAGTCTATAATTTGCCTGTAGGCGATCGTTCTTAAATTGTTTGAGTTAAAGTTGTTTGTCATCGGCAAAATAAATAAAATTTGGCGGTTGAAACCGCTACTATACAAACGAAGTCTGCCTGCGCAGACTGAAGAGAAAAAGTTAGCTAAAGCTGGCTGACAATGCGATCGAGCGTAGCTTCCATCACATCTTTTGTTTGCCCGGAAACAGTATACACCAAAGCTTCTCGATAAACCCTCCCAGCCCGGTGCAGCGTACCGTTAGCAGCACCGCTAGAAACTGCAACCGCAGCGTGCCCGCAGCGCACCGCTAAATCGATGGCTTCGGCTCGGAGTGCTAATTGTTCGGCTTTTGAGCTGTGTTGAGATTGTGCGAAATTCTGTTTTAGCCGATCGAGCTTTTGTTCCAGTTTTTGGCAAGCCGGCACTACAAAAGGTGAATTTTTAGCAGCCGCCGCTGCTGCGATTGTATCCAATCCCGCGCGAATACAGCCGAAAGTAGCCGGAACAAAATTCAGTATATTTTTGCTGTCGTTTTCCGCAATCCACCCGACAGGTTTAACTGCAATTATTTCCGATTCATCGAGGAACCAATTATCGAGAGTTGCGGTTACGGTATTAGTCGAGTTCATGGCGATTAATTGCATGACTTCGCTAAAATCTATTTTACCAGACTCGGATTCAATATTAGCAAAAGGTAGTAAACCAAAAACAGCGCGATTGTCGGGAAGTACCGCAGCGACAATAAACTTTTGAAACAACCCAAAACCTGTGATCCAAGGAACTTTTCCCGACAGTAAATAGCCATTTTTTGCGATCGTTGCGGTGACCGCAGGATTGCCCGATCGCCTCAAATGCGAAAAGCCCACACCCAAGCGTAACTCTTTTTGGGCGATCGCCCGCAAGCATCTGTTTTTTAGCATTTCATTGTCGCTGCTAGCAAGCATCGCAGTTGCGCTGTGGTGCTGAGTTTGCAGAAAAGACAAAGCGCCGGAATATCGAGCCGTCAATTCCTGATATTCGTAAAAAATCGGGAGTGAAATTTCGGAACCGCCCCATTTTTGGGGAACTCGCAGCGCTAAGAGCGATCGATCTTCCAATCCAGTAAGTGCTATTTTCAGCGCTTCCGAGTCGCTGTCGATAACTTCCGCGCCGGGTGAAACGCACTGT
The DNA here is from genome assembly GCA_031399265.1 of Cyanobacteria bacterium SOY_34_metabat_3. GTDB lineage: Bacteria > Cyanobacteriota > Cyanobacteriia > Cyanobacteriales > Microcoleaceae > Microcoleus. The sequence goes on from JANNOR010000221.1 coordinate 41,594, forward strand.
TGCAGGTAAGTTTCTGTGCTGCTAAGAATATCTTGAAAATCCATGTTTTATAATTATAATTAGTAGGGTGCGCACTGCGCACTACAGATAGAGTGTGTGTAAGTCTTTTTTTTTATTCAAATTCTTGTGGGGCGAGCCTAAAAGCCCGCCCCAAGACTAACTTTTTACCAGACTTTCCAAGGAGCCTTTCCTTCATCCCAAAGTTCGTTTAAATACTTATATTCTCGATAAGTATCCATCGCAAAAAAGAAGCCATCGTGACGGTAAGCCATCAACTGTCCGTCTGCGGCTAAACGCTGCATCGGTTCCTGTTCTAAAATGCAATCATCTTCTCCCAAATACTCAAACACCCTGCGGTTAAGTATCATATATCCAACACTAATCCAGCCGTCTATTTGAGGTTTTTCAGCAAATTCAACTACACGGTTATCGCTGTCTACATCCAAAATTCCAAAGCGAGAAATCGGGCGAAATGTAGTAACAGTTGCCAGTTTTCCGTGAGACTTATGGAAGTCCACAAGTGCCTCAATATCGACATCAGCAACTCCATCGCCGTATGTCACCATAAAATTCTCGCTATCGATATATTTTTCGATTCGTTTTACCCGCCCTCCAGTCATGCTTTCGGCGCCAGTTTCAGCCAGAGTTACCTGAAAATCTTGTTCGCGATGTTCCTCCTGATAGGTAATGCTATTTTTGCGACCAAGACAGATAGTAAAGTCATTGTTCATGGCTTCATAATTGAGGAAATATTCTTTAATCATGTTCCCGCGATAGCCCAAGCACACAATAAAGTTTTGAAAGCCGTAGTGGGCATAAATCTTCATGATGTGCCAAATAATCGGACGCCCGCCAACATCAACTAAAGGTTTGGGGCGAAATTCTGTTTCTTCTCTGAGACGAGTACCGAGACCACCAGCTAGGATGACTACTTGCATTTTTCAAATTTTTAAAGATAATCAATTAATGTATCATCAATCATCAGCGATTTTTTCAAAGAATTATTAACATTTTCTCATAGTGAGTGAAGCTTTGTAAATCGCATAGATCGCGAACTATTCTAAAAAATCGTAGGGTGTCCATCGCGCACCTTGTATTTAAATGCAGCGCGCAATTTCTAACTTACTAATGGTAGATTAGGAAATAGACAAAACAATAGCCGACAGCTATACTGAGTATAAGAAAGAGATTTAACCATGAAAACTCAATTCGATCGCCTAAAACAGTTTTTAGGTATCCTGTGCGCGATCGCCTCCATAACAGTCTTATTCCACTCGGCAATACCTGCGGTTTACGGCGCGGTTTTTGCACCTAAAATTTCAAATATACCGCAAACCGCCGTAGCTTTTGTACCCAACATCCCGGGCGGCGGATTGGATTTTCACGAAGCAGCAGGAGGACACACTTTAGAGAGACACGTTGGCAAAACGGAACCCGAACTAGCACAGCGACTCGACAGGGATAAGAGAATTTCTGCTGCATCTTCCTTTACTTACCGTTCCGTAGCCGAAGCGGCTATTGCAGAAGCAATGAACAGAAATCAAAGTGCGATCGACTCCTGGGTGAAAAGTGGAAGCAATCGTTATACGATTGACTACAACGCCAACAAAATAATCGGCATTACTATGCGACGCGGCGCATCCAAAGCAACTCAAACATCTCGCCTGAGAATCATCCTCCAGCGCAGCACCAAATTACCTCCCGGATACTTTATTCTCACAGCCTATCCGCAATGATAAATCAATTTCCTCATTTAACCCAATTTTTCAGTTCCTACTTTCACCAAGACTGGCTCCTAGAAGCTGACACTCCCAGCGATATAGTGAACAACTACCGCAGCAGCGAACCGCCCGAAAGTATTGAAGCTGCATCCCAAGAACTTAGCAAATTGCTAGAAATGCCGATCGCCCTAGCCGACTTGGAAACATTCATCCTCGATGAGTTAGGCTGTTACTACGACCCAACATCGGACAATCAAACAGTCCGAGAATGGCTAGAATCGGTACAAAAATCTTTGCACAATCCCAGCTAAATTCTATATATTTGTCAGGATGCGGCTATATATTTGTAAGGACACGGCAGTGCCGTGTCCCTACAATTAATCGCGGTAGGGACACGGCACTGCCGTGTCCTCTATAATTCCGGTGCAACCAGAAACGATATTATTTGCTAACCGTCAACAAATAGCCTTCGTGAACTTTGAAATTAGGAATAACATAAATCAAACTGCCGTTACCAGCCGAAAGTTGTTCTTCTTTAACCATCACCAGTTTTTGCACAGCACCTTCTAAATTATTGGGAATCTTCTCTAATTTCAGACTAACTTTTTGACCGCTTTGAATACCTAGGGCTTGCAAATTCGTAAGATTTAATGTCACCGTTGTGGCTGAGGAATAATTGCGATCGAAATAACCTAAAAGTACCTGTGCTTTACCTTGAGGATTGGACTTGCTCGCTAAAGCGACAAGGCGATCGTTATCCGACTGACTCAGTACCCGCGAATTCACTCCATCAGCATAAGCTTTGTAAGTCCACCAAGCAGCCCTCGGCTCAAAAGTATTAGGCACAACCGTCCCAGTCAGCGTATTATTGAAGCAATTGCTAACTTTTTTAGCTCCTGTTGTATCCCAACAAGCTCTGCAAGCACCGTCAGCTTTTGCATACTCCAAGTTATACAAATAACCTAAGATTTCTCCCGGCTGATACTGCGCCAATTCCCCCACAATTTCGTTGACATAAATTTTTTGCAACTTCAGTTCTTTGTAAAACGGACTTTGTTGATAATTGCGTTTGGCATCGAATACGTGGTCGTCTACAAATAAAATTATGGTATCATTGAGTTCGTGCCAAGCTAAGAAATTTACTTCCAATTTATTCGCTTTGCAGTAATCTAGAAAAGCAGTCAAATATTCTTTGTTGTAAGTGCTAATGCTCGGCCCGCCGATCGTGACTGATGGCCCCAATTCTTCCCGCAAGATTTTGTAAGCTCTTTTGTAAGTTTCAAAGAATTGTTCTCTGCTTCCCTTCCAAAACGGATTTTTTAAATCGGGTTCGTTCCAGATATCCCAAATAATTTTCTTGCCTTTATTTTGCTGGGCTAACTGTCGGATGAATGCTTCCCACGCGGGATAGTTTTGATAGGGCCAGCCTTTGGGATTGCTACCGTAGCCCCACAAGTCGCTGACTAATAGTTGAAATTCGGCTCCGCTGGCAATTACTCGATCGTACACATCGAGTCTTCCCACACGCCACAGCTTCGGATGCAAGGGCTTGACAGAGCTATCTGGGGGTTTTGTGGGGTCGATTCCGTGCAGGAAGCCGCTCATCGACGTGATACCAGTGGCTGATTGTCCAAAATCGACTGTGATGTTCGATCGCACTTGGGCAATACTTGGTTGCTGCCCAAAATACGCGATTAACAAGACAGTTACTAGAGCTAAGCAAATTAGCAGCAACTTATTAATAGATGGGAATTTGAAGGTGAATTGCATATTGTATTTTCCGGCTAATTTGAGTCGTCCCTAGGCTCTGCCTGGGGACCTGTTAAAACGGTAAAAAATGTAAGTTTTAACGCAATACGGTTCAGATAAGACCGATCCCCCTAGCCCCCTTAAAAAGGGGGAACAAGAAGTTGTTCAAAGTCCCCCTTCTTAAGGGGGATTTAGGGGGATCTCCGGGGAATTAACAGTGTTAACTGAACCGTATTGAGTTTTAACGAACCGAAACTGCAACTTCCAAACCCTGGATTGATTCTATCAATTCTTGCCACGCTTTTGAATGAGTTAGCGAGTAAGTATCAAGTTTAACGCCCTTTTCCGAAGATAACATCACAAAATTTGTGATCCAGCTCAAAATAGTTTCGGTTGTAAACAGCGGCGTGCATTTCCAAGACGAGTGCAAATTCTCAACCATCCCAGATTCATCCCCGCGATCGAATGCTTGCCATGCTTGCCATACTAGGTAATAGTAGTAGAGCATACTGTCAACTTGCTGAATCTGTTTTTGGACTTTCGGGGCGATCCCAAATTTGTCTCGATTGTTGCTATCAGATAAGACTTGTTGAATAACTTCTGCGTATTCCAAAAGCATCCGTTCCTCCTTGAATAATTCCTCGGCACGCAGTTTACAAGCTTGTCCTGCAAGCCTCCGCAATTCTGTATTTTGCGCCCATAGTTCTACCGTTTCAGCTAACTCTTGTGCTGTCTTTTCTGGGTCATTTTTCGGATCGGCGATTAACTTTCCTGTGTCTCCCAACTCTTCGGGAATGCCACTTACTGCTGTGGCAATTACGGGCAATTCTTTCGCCATTGCTTCCATTACTGCTAGCGGCATTCCTTCTGCTTCCGAAGATAAAATAAAGATGTCGCTAGCGTCTAACCAATCAGCAATATCCCATCGTTGTCCCAAGAATTTAACTTGTTCAGCGACTCCCAATTCGCTGACAGTTGCTCTCAATTCCGGTTCCATGTTATCGTGAGTGGCAGAACCGGGGCCGGCCCAAACGAAGTAGAGTTGCGACCAAATTGGACGATTTTTCAGTAGGGCGATCGCCTGCAATTGATACTGATATCCTTTAATTGGAGTCAGTCTCGCCGCCGTGAAACAAACAACAGCATCTTCAGGGATGCCTTGTTCTGCACGCAGGCGTTGGCGGGTTGAAAGGTTTGGCGGTTCAAAATAACTGTCCGGGCGGCCGTAATAGATGACTTTTCCCCGTTCTAGAGGCACTTTAAATAAACTCTTGAACAAGTTGAGATTTTCGTGAGAAACAGCGATTACTGCTTTGGCTAAGTCGTACTGATAGGAGACTGCATCGAAATAGGGAATCTGATCGCCCCGGTTGAAAGTTTGATAAGTGCGATCGATATAACCGAGAGTAATTATGTAAGGAATGTTTTGTTTGATAGCAACTTGTTTCGCCGCAAAATTTGCCATCGGCCAACCGTCGCTAAATATAATTAAATCGGGTTTAGCTTGTGCGTAAATTCGTTCGGAATCGCTACAATTGTAAGCAATCCGCAAGAACTCTTTCATCGTATCGAACTCCAGCCAAATATGCTCTATATCTAGCTGCTGCTGTTCGGTAATTAAAGGATTAGAAGTTCTAGTTTGCACGCTAGTAACTCGGTAGCCGTCGGCTGCTAATTTGCAAAGCAGTGAGTGGTTGAACTGCGCTAAACCACCGATTCCGTGGTCTTCTGCGTACAGGAGTACGTGCCCTGCAAGTTTGCGGTAAGTTGAACTAGGCGCTGATTTAAATTGATAAGTATTGTTGGCAGCTTCTACTACTATGTCTTGCCATTCTGGCAACTTAGTTAAGGCATAGGCATCAAAGGGACTGCCGTATTCTTCGGATGCTACTCTAAAGTTTTCCAACCATTTAAAAACAGTTTCTGTTCCAGTAAAAGGAGTGTAGTAAAGAGATTTTTGCAGGCACTCGACCATCTCTGCCACATATCCATCGCGATACATCCGCCACGCGATCCAGACTAGACATTTGTAACGTTCTACCTTTTTTAGTTGGCGTATGCGATCGGGCAAATCGCGTCTGGCGAAGAATTGTTCCATCACCGTTTCCATACTTTTCATTACTTTTAACCCGCCGGACATCAGATTTTTATCGTGCTGTCGGTAACAGGTTAATATCTCTTTCAACCAAACACATTTGCAGCCTTTTAAACCCAAGCGCAAAGCAAAATCTAAATCTTCCGTTGGCGGAAACCGAGGGTCAAACCCCCCCAATCGTTCCCACCACTCGCGGCGCAGCATCATCGCGCTGGGACGCACATTTTTGTACACTACAAAGGTTTCTAAATCTAAGTTTGGCGCGGATTGCCAAGGCATGGCTGCACAGATATCTTTTCCGGTTTCATCTACCATCAACCAGCCGTTTTGTACCATGCCTAAAGAGGGGTCAGTTTCAAAACAAGCAATTTGTTTGGCGAGTTTTTCTGGGAGAAAGAAGTCGTCGGCATCCAGAAAAGCTAAGAATTCGCCTTTGGCTAATTCGCAAGCGCGATTCCGAGCTTTTGCTGCTCCTTGATTTTCCTGATAGACGTACTGAATTACATCGCGGTAAGCGTCTAAGACTCGGCTGGTGCCGTCTGTTGAACCGTCGTCTACGACAATAATTTCCCAGTCTTGGTAAGTTTGCTCGATCGCACTTTCGACAGCTCTACTAATATAGCGCTTGCAGTTATATGCTGGGATGATAACACTGACTCGCGGTTTTTTTGAGGGAAGTATGCTAGTCATTAACTGTTTCCACTGTGATAGGTTTCTTAAGTTGCTAAAATCGATTGTAATTCCGTAAGCTTGAGAAATAGCAGCTAGACGTTTAAGCCAATCCGTAACTGTTTCTTTGGCAGAATAAGAACTGTAAGGGAGAGATTCTTGGTAAAATTCCACCGCCTCAACTGGATAGTTACTATAGTACAATTGCCACGCCATCCAAGTCAATGCTTCGTAGAAAGCCGGATTTTCTAACTCGCGGATGTGCTGCGGCAAATCGGGAAGTTGGAAAAATTGCTGTTTTAAGGTAATAAAAAGGTTTGCTTGTTTTAGGGCTTTTTTTATTGAGACATTTTGGCCGTGCTGGCGGTAGGATACTGTTAATTGAGGTAGCCAAGCTGCTTCGCAACCAGAGAGTGCTAAACGTAAAACTAAATCTGAATCGTCTACTGAATCGAACTCTGAATTAAACCCACCTGCAAGTTCGAGCCAGCGGCGAGAAAACATCATGGCGCTAGGAAGTACCGGCATTTGTACTATCCAAGTTTCTAAGTCTAATTTGGGGAAATACAGCCAAGGTGTTATATCCGAAATAGTGTCGCCTTGCTCGTTAACTAAGCGCCAGCCGCTGTTGACAATTCCAAATGAAGGTTGCTGTCGAAATAGCGCTACTTGTGCTGCTAATTTATCTGGAAAAAAGAAGTCATCTTGATCTAAAAAAGCAATGAATTCGCCTTTGGCTTCGTGAATTCCTCGGTTGCGGGCGGCGGCTACTCCTCGGTTTTCCTGATGTACATAGCGAATTCTGTCCAAATAAGGCTGCAATACCTGATGTGTCTCATCAGTCGAACCGTCATCTACAACAATAATTTCCCAGTTTGTAAAGGTTTGAGCTAGGACGCTTTCTATGGCTTGCACAATGTAGCGATCGCCATTGTATGCTGGTATAATTACGCTGACTTGCGGTGCGTGAGTCGCTCCTGACATTATTTACCTCGCTGTTAACTTATTGCTATCTTAGTTTAATCCAAATTGGTTTTCCCTCAACTTG